>DASWUW010001003.1:0-2706 GCA_036406335.1 Trebonia sp. | reverse complement strand
AAGCGTTAACGGGACCCTGAAAGTCGAGCTGGTTCACCGGACCGCCTACACGACCCGCGAGAAAGCACGGGAAGATATTGCGCGGTGGATCGAGCTCCGCTATAATAAGACTCGTCTCCACTCGGGACTCGGTTACCGGACTCCGCAAGAAGTCATGGACGAGTACCTGAACGGGCAGGAAGCAGCGTGAATTAACCGCAATTCCCCTGTCCGGAAAACGCGGGGCACCTCAGAGCCCGAAGTCTTTTTCCCGTCCCGCGGCGACCCCGGCACTGAGGCCCGGCAGGTCTGCGCAGCCTGCGGGGTCCGCAACGACTGCCTTGGCTACGCAGTAACAGCCGACGAATTCGGGATCTGGGGCGGACTCGACCAGAAGGAAGGCGGAACCTGAAGAGAAGACGGCAGCGCGCGAATGCTGCCGCTGAGGCCAAGGGCAGCCGAGCCGGAGGCATGATATGACTCCGGAGCAGCGGCGGCTTCGCGCGCAGCTCGCGGCCAACACTCGGTGGTCTCGCCCGATGTCCCGCGAGGATCAAGCCGACGCCGCCCGAGCCGCCTTGCACGAGCGCCTTGAACGCCAGGTTGACCCGTCGAGAGAGCTGCCACCGGACGAGCGCGACCGCAGGGTCCGCTCCGCAGCGCGGGCGCTATCGGCAAAACTTGACTTGGCCAAAGCAAGCAGACGGAAACCAGTTCCTCGCACGTGAGCATCGGGAGCCGGCTGCATCCGTTCGGGATAAGGATTTTGGGGTTCTGCGACGGTGCCATACTGCGGGCATGACGAACTCTCAGCCGCCGGATCGGAATCTAATGAGTGTTAACGGGTCAGCCCATCCGGCAGACTCGTTAAGAAGTGGCCGCTGGCGGGTGAGCACTCCCGGAATCTGGACCTCGAGTCCTGTTGACAGACCGTGCCCCCGCTGGTGACCGGGAGAGTTGATCGCCGCTGGGATGTCGCGCCCGGCCCGGGAACGGGCCGTGAGCACTGTTTCATTAGGTCGCTGATAGTTCTCCCGCAGGCTGCTGACGTGTTTCGACGTTGCTGACGGAGGTGCCGGTGCGGCTGTATGCGGGTGATGACTGGGCCGAGGACCATCACGACATCGAGGTGATGAACGAGGCCGGGAAGGTGCTGGCGAAGAAGCGGCTGCCCGAGGGCGCGGCCGGGATGAGCCAGTTCCACGATCTCATCGGCCGGCTCCTGCCCGAGGGCACTGAGGGCGCGGAGGTGGTGATCGGCATCGAGACGGACCGCGGCCCGTGGGTCACGGCGCTGGTCGCGGCCGGCTACGCGGTGTTCCCGGTGAACCCGCTGCAGTCCTCCCGGTACCGGGAGCGCCACGCGGTGTCCGGGGCCAAGAGCGACGGCGGCGACGCGCATGTGCTGGCCGACATGGTGCGCACCGACTCCCACCAGCTGCGCCCGGCGGCCGGCGACAGCCCCGAGGTCGAGGGCGTCAAGGTGGCGGCCCGGATGCACAAGACGATGATCTGGGACCGGACCCGCGCAGTCCAGCGGCTGAGGCACCAACTGCGGGAGTACTTCCCCGCCGCGCTGGAGGCGTTCGACGACCTCGATGCCCCCGACGTGCTGGAACTGCTGGGCAAGGCCCCGGACCCGGTCCGGGCGGCGCGGCTGACCCGCGCCCAGGTCGTCGCCGCGCTCAAGCGCGCCCGCCGTCACCACGTCCCGGACAGGGCCGACGCGATCTTGGCTGCACTGCGCGGGGAGCACCTCGGGCAGCCTGCCGCGCTGACCGCTGCCTACGCCGGGACGGCCCGGTCACTGGTCGCCGTCCTGGTCACGCTGAACGAGCAGGTCAGGCTCCTGGAGGCGCAGGTGAAAGAACATTTTGGCCGGCACCCGGACGCTGAGGTCTACCTGTCCCAGCCCGGCATGGCAGCCGTCCTCGGCGCCCGGGTGCTCGCAAAGTTCGGCGACGACCCCGGCCGCTACGCCGACGCCAAGGCCCGGAGGAACGACGCCGGCACCAGCCCCATCACCCGCGCGTCGGGCAAGAAGAAGGTCGTCGCCGCCCGGTTCGTCCGCAATAACTGGCTCATCGACGCGCTCATGGCCTGGGCGTTCACGTCGATGCTTGCCTCGCCCGGGGCGCGCGCGTTTTACGACGAGCAGCGCGCTAAAGGACTCGAGCACAACGACGCGCTCCGCAGGCTGGCCAACCGTCTTGTCGGCATTCTGCACGGCTGCCTCAAGACCCGAGCCCTCTATGACGAGGACACAGCCTGGGGTCATCGCGAGGAACTCAAGCCCGCAGCTTGACAAATCTCGACCTGGGATGTCTGTCAAACGCGGTGGGACATCAGGCTGCTTGCGTCGTTTGTGGTGAGCTGGCGGTCTCGATGGTGGCTGGCGGCTCGTTGATCCAGACCTTGGCGGGCAGGGTGCCGGGCTGCGGGCAGCGGCCGCGGAACCGTTCCGGGTGCGCCGCGTAGGCCGCTTGGAGGACGGCGGCCCGGCGGGCCTGGACGCGGGCCCAGCTGCCGTCGTGGACGGACGCCGGGGTGTGCATCGCGATCCCGGAGTGCCGGTGCTCGTTATTGTAGTAGGTGAAGAATTTCCCGGAGAATACGTTCGCGTCCTGGATCGACCCGAACTCGCCCGGGAAAGCCGGGCAGTACTTGAGTGTTTTGAACGCTGACTCGGAATACGGGTTGTCGTTCGATACGTGCGGCCGCGAGTGC
>DASWUW010001002.1:0-3045 GCA_036406335.1 Trebonia sp. | reverse complement strand
GGCCCGGGACGAGTTCGCCGCCCAGGTAGGGGCCCGGGCCGGGGCGGTCACCGAGCTGCGACGGCTGACCGCCGCGTGCGCCGCGGTGCAGGAGGAGCTGGTCGCCTGCCGGGAGCACTCCGGACCGGGCCGCGGCGACCGGCTGAGCCCGGAAGAGGCCGGGTGAGACAATGACGGTCATGCTTGATCACGTGGGTTTCCAGTGCGTTGACCTGGTCGCGAGCGCGACCTTCTACGATGCCGTGCTCGCGCCGCTGGGCGGGCAGCGGGTGATGGATTTCGGTTCCGCGATCGGCTACGGGGTGCCGCCCCGGGCGGACTTCTGGCTCAGCGTGCACGCGGAGGGGGAAGGCTTCAAGGAATCGCACATCGCGTTTAGCGCGCCCAGCCGGGGAGCGGTACGGGAGTTCTTCACCGAGGCCGTGGCGGCCGGCGCCGTGGTGCTGCACGAGCCCCGGCTGTGGCCGGAGTACGACGAGGCGTACTACGGCGCCTTTGTCCGCGACCCGGACGGCAATAACGTCGAGGCGGTCTGCCGCCTTCCGGAGTAACGCGGTGGAGCTCAGCCGGGCGCACTGGCCGGAGGTCGAGGCGGCCCCGCGGCGGCTGCTGGTGGTCCCGGTCGGCTCGCTCGAGCAGCACGGGCCGCACCTGCCGCTGGACACCGACACCCGGATCGCGGCCGCGGTCGCCGCCCGGGCCTGCACCGGGCACGCCGGCACCGGGCTCGCCCCGCCGGTCGCCATCGGGGCGAGCGGCGAGCACGCTGACTTTCCCGGGACGTTGTCGGTCGGACAGGCCGCTTTGACCGGGCTGCTGGTGGAACTGGGACGGCACGCTTCCCTCCACTGGCCGGCGATGCTGCTGGTCAACGGGCACGGCGGTAACGTGGCCGCGATCGCTGACGCGCTCACGCGGCTGCGCGCCGAGGGCCGCCGCGCCCACGGGTGGCACGCCGGGGTCCGCCCGGCCATGCTGGCCGCCGCGAACCTCACCTTGACGCCGGACGCGCACGCCGGCCGGGTGGAAACGTCGGTCATGCTCGCGCTCGCGCCGGGTGACGTCCGGCTCGGCGCGGCCGCCGCGGGCGAGACTCGGCCGCTGCCCGAGATCATGGACGGCCTGCGGGCCCGCGGCGTCCGCCCGGTCAGCCCCAACGGCGTGCTCGGCGACCCGGCGGGCGCCTCCGCCGCCGAGGGCGAGATCCTGCTCTCCCTCATGACCGCCGACCTGGCGGGGGTGATCTCCCGGCTGGCCGGCTACTGAAGGTTACCTGGGGCGACCGCGCTGCCGTCGTGCTCGTGAACGGCGTCCAGGTTGTCGTGCGCCCGGTACTTGTCCGCCGCGGGGCCGCCGGCGAAGGCGCGCAGCACGTTGGCGGTGACCCCGCGGACGAACGCCGGGGTGGCACCGCCGATGCCGTGCGGCTGGTCGCCGTAGATCGCCTCGACCCAGCGCATGGTGCCGCTGTTGTAAACGCCGGCCCCGCCGGGGTGCGTGTAGTAGGCGGAGTCACCGTAACTGGCGACGCCTCCGCAGGTCAGCGGGGAGTGGGACAGCACCTCGATCGGGCGCTGCACCGGGTAGTCCGGGTTGACCCGGTCGTACTCCACGCCGACCAGGTGCGGGAAACTCATCCCCGTCCGTACCCCGGTCCCCCGGTACACCCAGCTGCCCGGCGAGGACACCACCAGCGGGGCGTCCACCGGGTACCCCTCGTAAAGCGTGCCGGTGAGGGAGGACTCCGGGTCGGAGTTCGGCGGTTCGCGCCAGTCGCTGGTGACCTCGGCCGGGTCCTTGGCGTACTCGGGATCGGCCCGGTAGTCGGACTTGTAGCAGACGACCTCGCGGGCGGACCCCACCGCGGACGGCTGCAGCCGGGTCCGGCGGAACAGCGCGTTGGCGCCGAAGAAGGCCAGGTTCACGCCCTGGTCGCGGGCCGCGGTGACGTGCGCGCGTTCCTGCGGCGTCCAGTACTCGTCGTGGCCCATCGAGACCAGCGCGCTCGCGCCGTCCAGCAGGTGCGGGTCCGCGTGGATGTCCATGCTGGTCACGTAGGCCAGGTCGAGGCCGCCGGGCTTAGTGGTGAGGAACTCGGCCAGCTTGACCAGGTTGCGCTCGTAGGTGAGGAACATCCCGGCCCCGTTGGCCCCGTAGGGCCGGTCGAGGCTGACCACCCGCGAGCGGTCGGCGTACGCCCCGGTCGGCCCCTTGTACAGGTCGTAGCCGCCCCACGTGTTGTACGCCTGCCAGGTCTGCACGCAGGCCTTGAGTACCACCTTGCCCGCACAGGACGGCGACCGGACCGTGACCGGCACGTACCGCTGCCCCCCGGAGTCGGCGTCCAGCTTGATCAGGTAGGCGCCGGCGGGCCAGTCGTCGGTAGGCACGTGCAGCACCGGGTCCCAGCCGGCGGTGACGGTACTGGTGGCCGCGGACACGACGGCGGCCCGCTGGGCCCCGCCGCGGACCGTGCGCGACTTCCAGACCTGCCGCGCGCCGTGACCCTGGTACCAGCCGAGCCGGTAGGCGGTCGCGGTGAAACCGCGCGCGGTCGTCGACACGAACAGCGGGAGCGGCTCGCCCGGCAGCACGCTGGCCTGCCCGGCATACCCTTCGATCGCGTGCTCCGCGCCGACCTGCCGGATGACCCAGTCCGAGGTGCCCGGCCGGGCGTTCTCCGGCACCGGGTTGCGCCACCCGCGGGTGCCCTGCGCGACCGGGCCGGCCGGGGTGCGGGCGGCGACCGACCGCGCCAGGCCGCTGCAGGCCGACACGGTCCCGGCTACGCCGGCCGCACCCGCCGCGGCCAGGCCCAGGAAGGCCCGGCGGCTCGTCTGTCCCGCCACGCCGGTAAGCATCCCACGCGGCCGACCCGAAATGCACGGCTATGCGGCCATCTGCGGCGATTACCGGGCAAGGCCGGGCACCGGATCAGCCGAGGGCGTCCACCAGCGGGGTGAGCGCGGCCGGGTCGTCACCCGGCGCGGACAGGATCACGCCGCTGACCAGCGGGCGGGCCTTGGTCAGGAGGCTGGCGGCCAG
>DASWUW010001001.1:0-2344 GCA_036406335.1 Trebonia sp. | reverse complement strand
GCCCCGGCGGTCTCCGGCGGCAGGCCGTGCAGGCACTCCGACAGCACCTTGGTCCGCTCGGCGCGCACCCGGTCGTGCACCTGCCGGCCCTCCGGCGTGGCCGTGACGCGGGCCGCGCGCAGGTCTCCCGGGGCGGGCAGGCGGCGGATGAGGCCGCGCTCGTCCAGCACCTTGACCACCCGCGAGAGCATCGTCGGGTTTAGTCCCTCGAGTTCGGTCAGCTCGGTCAGGCCCAGCGGCCCGCGCCCGCTGACCAGGGCCAGCACCGAGTACTGGGTCGGGGTGAGGTCTTCTCCGGTGGACGTGTCATTGAGCACGCGGGCGAGCTTGTGAATGACCGCGCGCAACCGGGCCACGAGTTCGGTGTTCATCACGTCTCCGGGGTTCAGCTTGAATGCTTGCTAGCAAGCAACTAATGTTAGCGGTTGTGAGCACGATCGGGGAAGCCAAAACGACCAGCCAGCCGGCGCCTGCCCCGGACGGGGCGCAGGCGAGCGACCGGCGGTGGCTGATCTTCTCGATTGTCTCCATCGCGCTGTTCATGGCCTCGATCGACCAGACCATTGTCGCGACCGCGCTGCCCGCGATCGAGAAGGAGCTGCACTCCGGGATCAACTGGAGCAGCTGGACGATCTCGGTCTACGCGCTCGGCCAGGTCATCGCGATGCCGATGGCGGGGAAGATCAGCGACCTGTACGGCCGCAAGAAGGTCTTCCTGATCTCCGCCGCCGTCTTCACGATCGCCTCGCTGTGCTGCGGCTTCGCCCCCAACATAGCCTTCCTGCTGGTCGCGCGGCTTATCCAGGCCCTCGGCGGAGGGGCGTTCATGCCGTCCGCGACCGGGATCGTCTCCGATCACTTCGGCCGTCAGCGGGACCGCGCCGTCGGCCTGTTCGCCTCGATCTTCCCCATCGGGGGCATCGTCGGGCCGGTCGTCGGCGGGCTGTTCGTCAGCTACTGGTCGTGGCGCGACATCTTCCTGGTCAACCTGCCGATCGGCGCTGTCCTGCTCATCCTGACCGCGCGCTTCATCCCCGCCTCGGCCTCGCGCCAGGCCGGACGGATCGACATCGCCGGCGTCCTGCTGCTGGCCGGGCTGCTGGTGACCGCGATGTTCGGCGTCACCTACCTCGGCAGCGGCGACGTCCGGTTCTACGACCCCGTCTTCCTCGGCTCGGAAGCCGCCGCGGTCATGCTGGCCTGGCTGTTCGTCCGGCACGCGAAGACCGACCGGGCCCCGTTCGTGCCCTATGAGCTGCTCCGCGGGCGCGGCTTCGGCCTGATGAACGTGATCAACTACCTGACCGGCGCGGCCGCGCTCGGTTTCGCCGCGCTGGTCCCGCTCTACGCGGAGGAGCGGTACGGGATCGCCGCCCTCGGCGCGGGCACCCTGCTCACCGCGCGGGCGGCCGGCATGATCGCGGTGGCGGGCCTGGCCACGCTGGCGCTGCGGCGGACCGGGTACCGCTGGCCGATGATCTGCGGCTTCATCGTGCTCGCGGCCGGGCTGGTGCTGATGGCGGTCCCGGCGCCGTTCTCCCCGTACGCGTGGCTGTCCGTCGGCGCGGGCGCGAGCGGGCTCGGCATGGGGATGTCGGTGCCCGCCTCCAACAACGCGAGCCTGCAGCTGGCCCCGGACCAGGTCGCGGCGATCTCCGGCCTGCGGGGCATGTTCCGCCAGGCGGGCGCCATCACCGCGGTCTCGGTGACCACCGCGGTCATTGCCCGCAGCGCCCACCCGGGGCTCGACCAGGCCTACGTGCTGGTGGTCTTCGCGGTCATCCTGGTCCTGCTGGTGCCGCTGGTCCGGCTGATCCCCGAGCACCACGGGAGCTGGTGACATCAGCCCAGGCGGTCCAGGAACGCCGTCGAGCGCTCGATGACCAAGGCGGTCGCCGCCTTGTCGTAGGCCGGCAGCGAGCTGTCGGTGAACAGGTGCTGGTTCCCGGGATAGGTGAACAGCTCCCCTAGCTGCGGGCCGACGGCCGCGACGAGCTCGCGGGCCGCGTCGATGTCGCCCTCGAGCGCGAAGAACGGGTCGGCGTCCATGCCGTGGACCTGGACCGGGACACCGTCCGGCCACGGCCCGACGGCCCACTCCCCCGTGATCGGCAGGCACGACTCGTAGAGCAGGGCGCCCCGCGCGCCCGGCCTGGTCTGCGCGTAACGCTGGCCCCGGACCACGCCCAGGGAGAAGCCGGCGTAGACCAGCCCGGGCGGCAGCCCGGCGACCGCCTCGTCCGCGCGCCGGTCCAGCTCCTCGGTGCCGATGCGGTCGGCCAGCGCGAAGCCCTCCTCGATACTGGCCGCTGTCTCTCCGCCGTACAGGTCCGGCGTGTGCACG
>DASWUW010001000.1:0-4296 GCA_036406335.1 Trebonia sp. | reverse complement strand
ATCGGCGCGACCGTGACCGCCGCGCTGACCCTGCCCGGTGTCGATACCGTCGTGGTCGCGAGCGACGGCTCGACCGATGCCACCGTCCGCGTCGCCCGGGAGGCGGGCGCGCGGGTCTGGCGCACCGCCCGGAACCAGGGCAAGGCGGCGGCCATGCTGGCCGGGGCCGAGGCGGTCCGGTCCGTCGATCGGCGCGATCCCGCTGACGGGCCGCGCCACCTGCTGTTCCTGGACGCCGACCTCGGGGTGACCGCGGCCAATGCCGGTCCCCTGATCGAGCCGGTCGCCCGCGGCGCGGCCGACATGACCACCGCGATGTTCGCCACCCGGGTCAAGCTGGGCGGCCACGGCCTGGTGGTCCGGCTGTCCGGCGCGGGCATCGCCCGCGCGACCGGGTGGACCCCGGCTCAGCCGCTGAACGGCCAGCGCTGTCTCAGCCGGCCTGCCTTCGAGGCGGCTCAGCCGCTGGCGCGCGGATTCGGCGTCGAGACGGCCATGATCATCGACCTGAAACGCAAGGGGCTGCGGGTCGTCGAGGTCGAGGTGGACATGGCCCACCGCGCCACCGGCACTGACCTGGCGGCGCAGCGGCACCGCGCGCGCCAGTTTGCCGACGTCGCCCGGGCCCTCGCGCGCCGGATGGCGGTTTAGGGGAAGCCCGGGTCCGTTCGGCGGCAGGTGATCGTCGAGCTGTTCTCCGGCCAGTCGCGTGGTTCGCCACGGCGGCCCCGCGCGCCTGAAAGCCTTAACAATAAGTCACTGATAAATTGCTTATCGTGACAACGAGTATGGTTTCCGCCGTGGCGGCGCTGGCCGGGCTGATCGGCATCGTGATCGGGGCGATCGCCTGCCGGCGAGCGGCCCGCGCGGTGCGCGAGTGCCGTGACCTGGTGCAAGGAGCCGTAGGGACGCACGGCACGGTTGACCCGAGAGCGCTGCGGGACGTCGCGGTCGTCCGCTACGACGCGCTGCACGAGATGTCCGGCCAGCTGTCCTTCTCGCTCGCGCTGCTCAACGCGGCCGGGGACGGCGTGGTGCTCAGCTCCATCAACGGGCGGACCGAGACGCGCACCTACGCCAAGCCGGTCATGGCCGGCCGGGGCGGCCAGGAGCTGTCACCGGAAGAGACGCAGGCGGTGCAGCACGCGCGGCTCGGCAAGGGATCGTCCGCCCTCGTCATCGCGCCCGGCGAGCGCGCGGTCAGTGGACCGTGGCGTGCCGCCGCTACGGCATGATGGGACCATGCGCTACGCCTACCTGGGCCCGGAAGGGACGTTTACCGAGGCCGCGGTCGCCGCCCTGGCCCGTTCGCGGACCAACGGCGACCTGCAGCCCGTGCCCTGCGCGACGATCGGCGCGACCCTGGCCGCCGTCCGCGACGGCACGGCCGACCGGGCGGTGGTCCCGATCGAGTCGTCGGTCGAGGGTATCGTCACCGCGACGGTCGACGACCTGGCCGGCGGCGACCTGCTCATCCAGGCCGAGACCCGCCTGCCGATCGAGTTCGCGCTGCTGGCGCGGGACGGCACCGCGCTCGGCGACGTGAAGACGGTCGGCGGTCACCCCCAGGCGGAGGCGCAGTGCCGGCGGTGGCTGGCCGCCAGCCTCCCGGGCCGCGAATGGGTGCCGTTCCCGTCCAACGCCGAGGCCGCCCGCCAGGCGGGCGAGGGAGACCTGGACGCGGCCCTCGCGTCGGCGGCGGCCGCGGACCGGTACGGGCTCACGGTACTGGCGGCCGACGTGCACGACCACGCCAACGCGGTGACCAGGTTCGTCGAGGTGGCCCGGCCGGGCTCGCTGTCCGCCCCGACCGGGGCCGACCGCACGTCACTGGCCGCGTTCCTGGCCGACGACCACCCCGGCGCGCTGATGGAGATCCTCACCGAGTTCGCGGTGCGCGGGCTCAACCTGTCCACGATCCAGTCCCGGCCGACCGGCGACGGGCTGGGCCGCTATTTCTTCTTCATCGACTGCGAGGGGCACATCGACGACGCCCGGGTGGGCGAGGCGATGATGGGCGTGCGCCGGGTTTGCGCCGAAGTCCGTTTCCTCGGCAGCTACCCGCGCAGCGACGGAGGGCAGACCCAGGTTCGCCCGGGCACGTCCGACCCCGAGTTCGCCGAGGCGGCCGCCTGGCTGGCCCGCCTCCGCTACGGCCGCCCCTAGACTCTCCCGGGTTATGCGGGGACATCCCATCCCCCGGTGCGCTACACCAGGTCAGGGACCGAGGTGACGTCGGGCACCGAGGTGAAGAGGTCAGGCAGTCAAAGATAGGGGCCGGAGCCGCGGGCGGACTGCTGATCCTGCTCCGGCGCCGGCATCAGGCCGGGAGGCAGCGCCCGGCGCATCTGCTCGAGCTGGGCCCGGGCCGCCATCTGCTGGGCGAACAGCGTGGTCTGGATGCCGTGGAAGAGACCCTCGAGCCAGCCGACGAGCTGAGCCTGCGCCACCCGCAGCTCCGCCTCGCTCGGCGTCGCGTCCTCGAACGGCAGCGACAGCCGCTCGAGCTCCGCGACCAGCTCCGGCGCGAGGCCGTCCTCAAGCTCCTTGATGGAGTTCTGGTGGATCTCCTTGAGCCGGGCCCGGCTCTTCTCGTCCAGCGGTGCGGACTTAACCTCCTCGAGCAGCTGGCGGATCATCGAACCGATCCGCATGACCTTGGCCGGCTGCTCGACCATCTCGGTGACCGGGCGCTCCGCCGGACCGTCGCCTGTCTCTTCCGGCGTGGAGCCGATGGCCATTCCGTCGGGCCCGACGACGATGACTTGCGGCCTACCCTGCTCCTGCGGGCTGATCTCGTCGCTCATATCCACACGGTATCGGGTGCGCGCGGTTACTCGGCCCGCCTCACCCGGTGCGCAGCACGATCTTTCCCGTATGCGCGGACGAGTCCATGATCTGGTGCGCCTCGGCCGCCTGGGCCATGGGCAGCTCGCGGTAGATCACGGGGCGGACCGCGCCCGCTTCGACCAGCGGCCACACGTTGGCGGTGACGGCGGCGACAATGGCCGCCTTCTGCTCCGCCGGGCGGGCCCGGAGCGTCGTGGACATGATCGTGCCGCGCTTGGCCATCAGCGCGCTGAGGTCCAGCTCGGCCTGGCGCCCCTGCTGCATCCCGATGTTGGCGATCCGGCCGTCGGGGGCGAGGGCGGCGATGTTCCGGGCCAGGTAGCCGGCCCCGATGATGTCGAGGATCACGTCCGCGCCGTGGCCGCCGGTGACTTCCATCAGCTGCTCCGCGAAGTCGTCTTCCCGGTAGTTGATCAAGATGTCCGCGCCGAGCCGCCGGCAGGCGTCGAGCTTCTCCGGCGTACCCGCGGTAACCGCCACGACGGCGCCCGCCTGCTTGCCGAGCTGGATCGCGGTCGTCCCGATACCGCTGCTGCCCCCGTGGATCAGCAGCGTCTCGCCCTTGGCGAGCCGGGCTCCCTGGAAAACGTTGGCGTACACCGTGCACGTCGTCTCCGGGAGCGCGGCGGCCTCGATCAGCGTGGTGGACCCGGGGACAGGCAGCAGCTGGCCCGCGGGGACCGCGACCTTCTCGGCGTAACCGCCGCCGGCCAGCAGCGCGCACGCCTGCTGGCCCGGCTGCCAGCCGGTGACGCCCGCGCCGACGGCGGCGATGGTGCCGGAGCACTCCAGGCCCGGGTACGACGGCGCGCCCGCGGGCGGCGGGTAGTGCCCCTGGCGCTGCATCAGGTCGGCCCGGTTGACCGCGGACGCGGCCACGTCGATGACGACCTCGCCGGGTCCGGGAACGGGATCGGGCACCTCGGTCCAGCGAAGAACTTCGGGGCCGCCCGGCTCGGTAATCACGACCGCGTGCATAGCTGCCTCCATGTGCGGGAATTCCAGGGGGAGAGATCTACTGGTCACCAGGGTGAGGTGGGCTGCGCGATGAACTGACGGTATCGCGGCGGGCCGCGGGCATAACCGCGGCGGCACGCTGTTATGAGCATGACAGGGGCACACGGAGCAGGTGGCTACTGGGGGCGGCCCATGACACCAAACGAGCACGACAACCCGGACACAGCGGGAGAGCTGCGCACTACCGAGCTCTACCCGTTCTCCGGTCATCCGCGGGCGCTAGACGACACCATGCCCGACATACCGGCGATGGAACCGCTGCCGGACCCGTACGCGCTTCCCGACCCGGGCTACCCGGAGATGCCGGAGCCCGCCCGGGAGGACGCGAGCGACGAGCCCGCGGTCCCGCCTGCGGCCGGCCTGCCGGATTTCCCGGTGGCGCCGGGTACGCCAGATTTTCCGGTGGCGCCGGGTACGCCGGACTACCCG
>DASWUW010000999.1:0-3166 GCA_036406335.1 Trebonia sp. | reverse complement strand
ACCGGCCGCGCCGCCGTTACGGCCGTCCCGCCGCCGCCGCGGGCAGTGCCCCCGCCGCCAGCGGCAGTACCCCGGCCCCCGCTGCCAGCGGCAGTACCCCGGCCCCCGCCGCCAGCGGCAGCGCGGGCGCGGTGGCCAGGCGGGACGCCGGCCGCCGGACCCAGCCGCAGCGCCCGGCCGACCCGCGTCGTACCGCCTACGACGTGCTGGCGGCGGTACGCGAGCGTGAGGCGTACGCCAACCTGCTGCTGCCCCGGCTGCTGGCCGATCGCCAGCTGGCCGGCCGCGACGCCGCCTTCGCGACCGAGCTGGCTTACGGCACCCTGCGCGGCCAGGGCACCTACGACGCGGTGCTCGCCGCGTGCAGCGACCGTCCGCTGGACAAGCTCGACCCGCCGGTCCTGGACGTCCTCCGGCTCGGCACCCACCAGCTGCTGAGCACCCGGGTGGGCGCCCACGCCGCCGTCGCTACCTCGGTCGACCTGGCCAAGTCGGTGATCGGCCCCCGGGTTTCCGGCTACGTGAACGCGGTGCTGCGCCGGGTCGCGACCCGGGAGCTGGACGCCTGGCTGGCCATCGTCGCCCCTGATCCGGCACAGGACCCGGACGGCTACCTCGCGGTCCGCTACAGCCACCCGCGCTGGATCGTCGCCGCCTACCGCGACGCGCTCGGCGCCGCCGCGGCCGGCCAGCCCGCCGCGCCGCCTGGCCCTGCCGAGGCAGCCGCCGTGACCGAGCTGGAGGCCGCCCTGGCCGCGGGCAACGCCCGCCCCAAGGTCACCCTGGCCACGTTCCCGGCCGGGCCGCCCCGGGCGGACGTCATGCCGTCGGACGCGGAGCCGGGCCGCTGGTCCCCGTACGCGTTCACGCTCGCCTCCGGCAACCCGGCTTCCCTGGTCGAGGACGGCACTGCCGCCGTCCAGGACGAGGGCAGCCAGCTCGCCGCCATCGCCCTGTCCAGCGTGCCCGGGCCCGGCCGGCGCGACGGCGGACCCGAGCACTGGCTGGACCTGTGCGCCGGCCCGGGCGGCAAGGCCCGCCTGCTCTACGGCCTGGCCGCGAACCAGGGCGCGCGGCTGACCGCCGCCGAGCTTCACCCGCACCGCGCCGCCCTGGTGACGGAAGCGCTGACCCGGGCCGGCGCGGCGATGACGAGCCCGCGGCCCGCGTTCGAGGTGCTTACCGCCGATGCCACGGTGCCCCCCTGGCCCGACGGGACCTTTGACCGGGTTCTGGCCGACGTCCCCTGCTCTGGCCTGGGTGCGCTCCGCCGCCGCCCCGAGGCCCGCTGGCGTAAGTCCGAGGCCGACCTGCCCGCGCTGGCCGACCTGCAGCGCAACCTGCTCCGCGCGGCCCTGGCAGCCGTCCGCCCCGGTGGCGTCGTCGCCTACGTCACCTGCTCCCCGGTCCCGGCCGAGACCAGCGGCGTGGTCGCCGAAGGGGTCGCGTCGCGAACCGACGTGGAGGTGCTCGACGCGCCCGCGGTGCTCCCTGGTGTGCCCGGCACGCGTTCCCCGGACCCGCGGTTCGCCCAGCTCTGGCCGCACCGGCACGGCACCGACGCGATCTTCATCGCCCTGCTGCGCCGCGCCCCCCGGTAGCCCGCTGCCCAGCCTGGATGGTGCGTCACGGGGTTCCTCGCGCTCGTCGCGGGTCTTGTCGTCAGCGGTATAGCCGGTCACCTGGCCAAGCGCGAGTTCCTGGCCGGGCGGAAAACTCTCGGCCGGCTGATCGACTTCGTGCGCTGGCCCGTCTTCGGCGCTTCGGTCAGCGTCGCGTTCGCCGTTGCCCAGCATGAGACCGCCACCGCACCGAGCGACCCGGCCAGTTCCCATGTCCGCGCACTTCCCATCAATTCGGACGGCGCATATGCCCACAAATCGGGCATAAATCCGTCCGAACTGATGGGAAGTCGAGAAATCAGTCCGAACTGATGGGTAGTGGCGGAGGCCGTACGGGGTTAATCGCGGGTGGAGGTACGGATGGGGGCGGAGTTGGGCCGCGAGGGGGTACCGGCAGGAGGCGCTGCTAGCGGGCGGCGTCGCCCATCCGGTAGTCGTGGGTGAGGTCGTCCAGATGCTGCTTCAGGCCGGGGTCGAGGGCATAGGAAGCGGCGGCGAGCGACGCGTCTAGTTGCTCCGGGCGGCTGGCGCCGATGATCGGCGCGGTGACCGCCGGGTTGGCCAGCACCCAGGCGACCGAGAGCGTGACCAGTGACACCCCGGCCTGGTCGGCGAGCTTGCGCAGGTCCTCGACGGTGTCGAACATCCGCTCGTGCCAGTACCGCTCCTGGTACATCGCTCCCGCGGTGCCGAGGGTGAAGCGGCTGCCGTCCGGCGGGGGAGTAGTCCGGTTGTGCTTGCCGGAAAGCAGCCCGCCGGCGATCGGGTTATAGGAGATCACCCCTACCCCGTCCTCGTCGCAGAACGGCAGCATCTCCCGCTCGATCTGCCGGAACAGCAGGTTGTAGCGCGGCTGGACCGAGTCGAAGCGGATCAGCCGCAGCGTTTCCGAGCGGCCGACCGCGCGCACCAGCTGGTAGGTCAGGAAGTTGGAGCAGCCGACGTACCGGACCTTGCCCGCGTGCACCAGGTCGTCCAGCGCGGACAGCGTCTCGTCGATCGGCGTGTTCCGGTCATAGCCGTGCAGCTGGTAAAGGTCAATGTAATCGGTCTGCAGCCGCCGCAGCGACGCGTCCACGGCGGACATGATGTGCCGGCGGGAGTTGCCGCCGTCCATCGGCGCGGGCCCGGTGGGGACGAAGCACTTGGTCGCGAGAATGAACTGGTCCCGCTTGCCGGCCATCCAGCGTCCGATGATCTCCTCGGTGCGCCCCCGGGTTGAGAGGTCGCCGCCGAGGGGGTAAGCGTCGGAAGTGTCAAAGAAGTCCACCCCCGCCTCGGCCGCCTTGTCCATGACGGCGATCCCGGTCGCCTCGTCGCTCTGCAGCCCGAAGGTCATCGTTCCCAGGCACAGCCGCGATACCTGCAGCCCGCTCCGTCCCAGCCTTACGTGTTCCATACCCGGCACGCTACCTCGCTCCGGTCCGCCGGTCACCCGCACCGTTCCCGGTTAACCGGCCGCCTCAGGCAGCGGTGGCCGCGGCATTAGGGGGCGGGCCGCCCGGCGGGGGACCGCCGCCGGGGGGTCCACCGGGTGGCGGCGG
>DASWUW010000998.1:0-3036 GCA_036406335.1 Trebonia sp. | reverse complement strand
GCCGGACCGGTATTTTCCGGCTCCCATCATTCGGGCGGCAGCCTTGCGGTCAGGTCGCCGAGTCGGTCGGGAACTCCCAGTTCTCGACGGCCTAGTTCACGCTTCTGGAGAGGATAAGCAGCTCTCCGCGCGAGGTGAATGACGATCAGGCCGGATCGCTCGCGCTGTGCAAGTTCGTCGCGTATCAGTGGCCCTCAGGAAGTAGCCGTAGCCGTATGCCATCCACTGCCCGGGACTCGGCAGCCGCCCTTCAAGGCAGCATCTTCAATGATGTCTGAAGACGGCGCCCTGTCGCTATTTTGCTTACGGTCGGTCGGCGGTCCCGTAGGGCGACCGATAGCAGCCGGGCTGCGTGATCTGTTCCTGCGGTTGTCGCGTGGTTCAGCCGAGTGGAAGTGGGCCACGACGACTGGTCTAGACCAATCAGCCCGTTTTGACAGCCGTCCGCTTGTCAACATCTGACCGCCGAGCAAGCACGGAGCCAGCATGCTCAAAAAATCGGGACAAACCGGGCGCATAAAAAATGACCTGGGGTCGTAAAACCCCAGGTCATTCTATGTGCGCCGCGAGGGACTTGAACCCCCAACCCGCTGATTAAGAGTCAGCTGCTCTGCCAGTTGAGCTAGCGGCGCGAACTTCTAGATGCTAGCAAGAATCGGACGCTCTCGCGAATCGGGCGGCCCTCTTTCGTCGAGAGCTTCCGGCGTCAGACGTCTGCCTGCACAAACGTGCTCCGCTCACCCAGGGGCATGCCTGCCCTCCGGTCGTCAGGAGAAGGGGGAGACAGCCTCCGTCCGGGCTCCGGCCCGGCTGCTTCACTTCTGGCACCGCGGGCACCAGTACCTGATTCGCTCTTCCCCGGCGGTGCCCTGCTCGCCCTTGCTGATGCGGGTTCCGCACCGGCGGCAGGGCTTTCCCGCCCGGCCGTACACCCATACGTGCTGACCGGGGCGGTCTACTCCGGTGGTGATCCGCCTCGTGCGGTTTTTGTTGGCCTGCACCAGCCGGTACGCCAGGTCGACGAGAGCTTCGACATCCTTAACTTCGCCGACCGGCCGCCAGGGATGGGTAGCGGACAGGAACAAGATCTCGGCCGCGAAGACGTTGCCGATCCCGGCCAGGTTCCGCTGGTCGAGCAGGGCCTCGCCGGCGGCCCGGTCCGGGTCAGCGTGCAGCCGCCGGGCGGCCTCGCCGGCATCCCAGTCCGGCCCGAGCAGGTCCGGGCCCAGGTGCCCGGTGACCTGCTGCTCCTGGTCCGTGCCCAGCAGCTCGACCTTGCCCAGGTCGTAGCCCGCAGCCTGCCACTGCGCGTTGGCCAGCACCAGCCGGATCCGGTAGCTGTCGTACAGCCGCTCGCTGGCGGGCTGCACCTGCCAGCGGCCTTCCATCTTCAGGTGGGTGTGCACGCTCAGCCCGGCGTCGGTGCGGATCAGCAGGTGCTTGCCCCGGGGGACGACCTCGGTCACCGTCTGGCCGGACAGGCTGGCGGTGGCGTAGCGGGGCACCCGGAAGTCGCTGCGCGTCAGCACCTGGCCGGCCAGCGCCCCGCGCAGTTTGTTCGCGGCCCGGAAAACCGTATCTCCCTCAGGCATAAGCCCAGCATGCCATGCGGCCAGTGCCGGCCTCGCTCAGCGGGCAGCGCGAGCCGGTAACCCCCGCAGCAGCAGGTCCTCGATCTCGTACCAGGATTCGGCCGTGCCGGTGGCGCCGGCGCCGACCAGATCGTCGAAGTACACCCCCTGATGCGCCCGGTGAAACCCGCCCACTCCGATATGCACCACCGCCGGCTTCAGGTCCGCCCGTGAATAGGAGGGCTTGCTGATTTCCCCGGGCAGCAGGTGCAGTGTCGCGTCACTCAGTGACACCGGGCGGTCGGGCGCGTTGTTGAAGTCGTTCATAAGCAGGTCCCTCGTCTCAGATCGTTTGGCCGGGCCGGCCGGTACCCGCCGGCCGCCCGCTACACCGCGCTGCGCTGTTTGTGTCACCGCGTCCGCGACCGGGATGCGGGCCGGCTGTGAGCGGCCCCGCTAGGGCATGCTGGAGGGCATGCCGCGTCCCCCCGAGAACCTGCCGCAGCCAAGAAATCCGGCGGCCCCTACGGCGTCTGCTGTGTCTGCCTAGGCAACATCTGCCGTTCCCCGATGGCTGAAGTCGTGCTGCGCGAGCAGGTGGAGCGGGCCGGGCTGACTGGCCAGGTGATTGTGGACAGCGCCGGCACCGGTGATCGCCGGGCTGAGCGGTGCGGACGTCCCCGACCCCTACTACGGGACCGCCGCCGATTTTGCCCGCGTCCGGGCCATGCTCGAGTCGGGCACGGCCCGCCTGGTCCCCGCGCTCGCGGCCGTACTGGCAGCCTCGGTTTAACCGCGGAAGCTAACCGGGCAGGTCGTCGTACGCTTCGTCGGTGTCGTCCGCGGCCGCCAGCACGTCGGGGGAGAGCGGCAGCTTGACCTGGAAGTCGGCCCCCTGCCCGGGTGCGGTACGGACCGAGACCGTGCCGCCGTGCGCGGCCACCAGCCCGGTCACGATCGCCAGCCCGAGTCCGGTCCCGCCCGAGGCCCGGTTGCGCGCCGCGTCGGCCCGGTAGAACCGCTCGAAGACGCGCTGGGCCTGGTCGGTGCTCATCCCCGGCCCGTCATCCTCGACGTCGAGGACCACGGCGGGCGCTTCCGGGTCCAGCGCGCCCCGGCTGATCTTCACCCGCACCGGCGTGCCGTCCGGGGTGTGGGTGATCGCGTTATTGACCAGATTGCCGACCACCTGCCGCAGCCGGGACTCGTCCCCTTCCACCAGGAACGCGGTGCCCGGCGCGACCACCAGGTCGACCGGCCGCCCGGGGGCGACGATGCGCGCGTCCTGCACCGCGTCGGCGGCCAGCGTGAGCAGGTCGACCGGGGCCATGACCAGCGGCCGCTGCTGGTCAAGCCGGGCCAATGTGAGCAAGTCTTCCACCAGCAGCCCCATCCGGGTCGCCTCAGACTCGATCCGGCCCATCAGGTGGTCGACGTCGTCGGAGGACAGTCCGTCCGCGCCGCT
>DASWUW010000997.1:0-1521 GCA_036406335.1 Trebonia sp. | reverse complement strand
GCGGGCCAGGTCACGGGAGTGGACCCGGCCCCGGGGGCGATCGCCTACGCGCAGCGGCACGCGCGGCCCGGCCTGACGTTCGCCGTGGGCGTGGCCCAGGACCTGGACCTGGCGGACTCCGCCTTCGACATCGTCACCTGCACGCTCACGCTGCACCACCTGCCCGCGCGGAAGCGGGCCGCGGCGCTCAGCGAGATGTACCGGGTGACGAGACCGGGCGGCCGCCTGCTGCTTGCCGACTTCGACCCGGCCCGCCCGCTGCTCCCCCTGCACCCGGGCGCCCGGCGGATGCGGCGCGCCGCCGCAGCGGCCGGGCCGCTGGAAGAGCTGGCGGCTGCGGCCGGGTACCAGGTCGAGTCGCGCGGCGAGCTGCCCCGGCTGCGCTACGTCCGGGCGGTCCGTCCGGCCGGAGACGGCTGACCAGCCCGGGTGAACCGGGCCCGGTCCGGTGCCGCTCCGCCCGGGAGGCGTGTCCTAAGGTCGTCAGGAGGTCCGGCGCCGGAACCGCCCAGACGAGGGAGCAGCCGATGATGACCAAGCAGCAGGCGGCCGAAGTGGTACGGGCGGCGAAGACCGCAGCCGGCCTAACGTGGGCCCAGCTAGCCGAGGCGGTGGGAGCACCGGCGCCGTGGGCGGTCTCGGCGCTGCTCGGCCAGCAGCCGATGACCGCGCAGCAGGCGGACGCGGCCGTCGAAGCACTGGACCTGAAGACGGAATGGCCGGACGACTGGACCGACGTGCGCGCGGCGCTGCAGGCTCAGCCGACCCGCGGCGCGCTCGACGCGCCGGTGCCGACCGATCCGACGATCTACCGGTTCTACGAGATCGTCCAGGTCTACGGGCCGACGATCAAGGAGCTCATCCACGAGGAGTTCGGCGACGGCATCATGAGCGCGATCAACTTCCGGTTTGACGTCAGCCGCGTCCCCGACCCGGCGGGCGACCGGGTGGCGGTGACCCTGGACGGCAAGTTCCTGCCGTATCAGTGGTGAAGCGGACCCGGCCGGGCCTCGTCCAGACTGGCGCAGAGCGGAACGACCTGGTCGGCGCCGATGAGCTGGAACACCTGGCGAACGCACCGGGCCGGGACGACTACCCGGATCCAGGTTCCCAGCAGCTGGGCCCGGCCGCCGGGGCCGGCGTGCTCAGCGGCCGGGCCTGGCTGGCGGTGCTGCCGGCTGAGCTCGCCGGGCAGCGCCGGGTCATGGCGGGCCTGACCGAACGGTGCGAAGCCTGGCCGCTGGCGGCGTCACTGCTAGTCGGCTGCTCGCTCGGCCGCGGGGCAGCCGACGCGCTGTCCGATATCGACGCCGCGCTCGGCGCCGACGCGCCGCGGGGCGCGGCCGGCGCCGAGCGGGTGGCGGCCCTGGAAGCCGCGGTGGCGGCGGCCTTGCCGGACCTGGGCCCGCTGGTCGACGTGCTGCGGCACCGGACCGGGCCGCCCGATCATCACGCCCGGGGCATCTTCGCCCAGTTCGCCGACGGCACCCAGCTCGACCTCGCGGTGGTGCCCGCACCCGA
>DASWUW010000996.1:0-1666 GCA_036406335.1 Trebonia sp. | reverse complement strand
GGCCAGCTTTGGCGAGTCGGCCAACTTCCCGCTGCTCATCGCCATCGTCGTCGCCCTCGCCGGGATCGCCGCGCTCACCCACCTGATGACGGTCAGCGTGACCCGCCGCCGCCGGGAAACCGGTCTGCTCAAGACCCTCGGCTTCGTCCGCCGCCAGCTCACCGCTATGGTCTTCTGGCAGGCCCTGGCGGTGGCCGTCGTCGGCATCGTGGCCGGCGTTCCCCTTGGCCTGCTCGTCGGCCGCGTCATCTGGCGCGTGTTCGCCACCAACCTGGGCGTGATCCCGTTTACGGTCTACCCCGGCTGGCTGCTCGCCGCGATCGCGGCCGGCTTCCTGCTGGTCTCCCTGGTCATCGCGGTCCTTCCCGCCCGCAGGGCCGCCGCCTCCCCCGCCACCCAGCTGCTGCGCACCGAGTAAGACGGTGAAAAGCACCTGGCCCCGGCGATGCCGGAAAACGGCAGGTCTGAACGCGGCCGGCGGAGGCTGGGGTCGTGCTAGCACGCAGGCCCGGAGATGCTGCCATCCTTTCCGGTCCCGCCTGCCTCAGGAGATACTGAGCGGACGGCACGCCGCGAAGGGAGTACGGGGGCGCGGTGCGAGCGATCTGGATTGTTCTGGCGGCGCGGTGGCGTCAGCAGCAGCGGGCCTGGCTGCTGCTGGCGCTGCTGGTCGCGGTGGGCACCGGGCTGGTGCTCAGTGCCGTCACAGCCGGGCGCCGGGCCGATGCGGCCTTCCCGGGTTTCGTCGCGGCGCACGGTTACGACGGCATTGTCTACGCCAGCACACCACTGCCGCAACTGGCGGTGCTGCCCGATGTGACGCGGGTAGTCGAGACTCGGGTACCGTTCTACGGCCAGCTCACGTGCTCGTGCGGCAAGGAGATCAACCAGAACGACCTCGGCGTCCGCGAAGTGATTCCGGCGGCGCTGCCCCGCGTGGTCAAGCTGGTCGGCGGCCGGCTGCCGGACCAGTCCGATCCGGATGAGGTCCTGGCGTCGTACACGCTGCAGCGCGACTACGGTATCGGCCCGGGCACGCTGATCCGGATGCCGATGGCGGCCGCCTCGCAGTGGCCGCAGATCCGGAAGGCCGTCAACGGCGAAGGGCCGCCCCCGGCCAAGGCGCTGGGACCGGTCCGCACGCTGCGGGTCACGGGCATCGTGGTGGCCGAGAACGAATTCCCGTCCGGGCAAGGTGCCGCCTACGACTTCTACCCGACCGCGGCCTTCGCCGCGGCCACCAAGGACACCCCGTACTTCATCTTCTACAACGTGCGGCTGCGGCACGGGGAGGCGGACTTCGGGCGGTTCGAGGCGACGGTGTCGGGCAAGTACGGCGCCGGGGTACAGGATCTCGACGAGGCGGCGACCGCCGTCAACGGGTCAATTCATCCGCAGGCCGTCGCCTGGTGGGTGGTGGCCAGCCTTACCGCGTTGACTGTCCTGGTGGTCGTGGGCCAGGCGCTCGGCCGCCAGGGAGCGGCCGACGACACGGACGGCCCGGTGCTGGCGGCACTCGGCCTGCGATCGGGCCAGTTCGCGGCCCTGAACCTGCTGCGCACCCTGGCCATCGCGGTGACCGGGGCCGCGGCCGGGATCGGGATCGCCACCCTGCTGTCCGCGTTCACCCCGGTGGGCGAGGCCCGGCTCGCCACCCCCACGCCCG
>DASWUW010000995.1:0-1807 GCA_036406335.1 Trebonia sp. | reverse complement strand
GGTCCCGCCGGGGCCGCGGTCATCCAGCCGGTCAGTATGAGGTGGCAGGCACGCCACCAGCTCCTATATAGGGCTTCAAACGCCGGCTGCCCGGCTGGCCGGAAGCTCCTGGGTATGGAATTGAGGAGATCCAGAGCGCTCCGCCGCCCTTGCGGGTGACGGAGCGCTCTTCTTGCTTTTCAGTCGCCTGTCTCCTGAGCGTAAATGATCACGTTGTCGAGGTAGTGGCCGCTCGATGTGTCGAACGCACCGCCGCAGGTAATCAGCCGCAGCTCTGGGTCTGCCGTCGGCCCGTACACCTGCCCAGTGGGGAACGTGCCCTTGTCGACCTGCGTGATCCGGCTGACGGTGAACCGGAGGTTTCCCGGCTCGGTCTCCACCGCGTCACCCGGCTTAAGCAGGCGCAGGTTCCAGAACACGAGCGGGCCACTCGTATTGTCGACGTGCCCGGCGATAACTGCGGGCCCGGCCTGCCCAGGTGCTGCGCCACCGTCCCACCATGCCGTGATGTTCTGCGCGCTGAGCGATGGCATCGCCAGCCTTCCTGACGAATCAGTACCCTCGGGAACGACAGCAGCGTCGATACCGATAGCCGGGATGATGACCCGGGCCGGCACCGTCCGGGCGGCCGGCGAGGCCGTTCGGACCACGGGTACCGGCACGTAGCCGGTGGCGGGCGTAGGGGCAGGCAGTGACGGGGGACCTGGGCTGGTCCTCAGCCCGGCACCGATTATCACCGCCCCGCCCGCGACTGCGAGCGTGCCGCAGGCCATGGCGAGTGCCCGGCGATTCAACGAGAGCGGAACTTCGGTAGCAGCGACATGACAGCGAGTCCGGCGACTAGCAGCGTCGACCCGGCGACGACCATCCAGACCGCACCGCCACCGAAGCCAGCTGCTGCTGCGATGCCGCCACCCGCCGCGACGGGGCCAACTGGGATCTTGTGGTACATGAGGATTCTCCTTCTCCTTGAGGGTTACCAGCTGGTCCGGGTGCGCAGCAGCGACCCGGTCACGCACCAGAGCCATACGGCGTGCTGGAGTGCGTCGTACACGAGCTCAGGAAAGATCAGGGCAGCGACAGCGGTCTCCCGCCAGCTTGCGCGGCGGACCGTCCAGACGCGCTCGACGATGAACAGGACGCTGATGCTGAGCCATAGGGGGTTGGTGTGGTATCCGTAGAGCGCAGTCATCGCTAGCGAATAGCTGATGTAAAGCGCGAACATAGCTACGCACAGCCCCATCGCAGCCTGGCGAAGGATATAGGGGAGCGTTACCCTAGTCATTCCGTAGGTCCGCAGGTCCTCGAGGGCTCCGCGCTGCCAGCGGGTCCGCTGCTTCCACCAGTCAGGTAGAGACGTCATAATCTCTGTCGTGACCTTGCAGCCACCCGGGGACACGCACCGAAAGCCGAGGCTCTTCATCGCCAAAGTGATCTCGCCGTCCTCGGTCAGCGACTCGTAGGTGTAGACGATGGGCTCGGTCCCCTGGGCGCTCCCACCGGGCAACCGCCCGGAGGCGCGGGCGGTGGCAAGCGATCTCATGGCATGTACGGTGAATGCCGACCCGGTGCCTGTCAGGACCCGGGCCTGCCCACTGCCTCGGTCCAGTTGGCGGGCATAGCGGCAGTACTCAGCTCGCTGGAAGATCCCGAGGATGCCACCGCCTTCCTCGCCGTAGAACACTCCGCCGCAGGCGCCGGCTCCGGCCTCGATCTCGCGTTCAGCCGCCTCGATGAAGCCCGGAGCGATCGTCGTGTCCGCGTCGACGACCACGACGACGTCGGTGCTGCGCAGTATGGACAGCAG
>DASWUW010000994.1:0-1513 GCA_036406335.1 Trebonia sp. | reverse complement strand
CGGGTGCGGCTCGGCGACGTCGACGGCTCCGGCCCGGCGGACCTGGTGTATCTGGGCCGGCAGCAGGTGCGGTGGTGGCCGAACCAGGCCGGCAACGGCTTCGGGGCCGAGCAGGTCCTCGACGCGGTCCCGCCGGTGGACTCCCTGACCCGGATCGAGCTGGTGGACCTGCTCGGCACCGGCACCTCGTGCCTGGTGTGGGCCTCGCCGCTGCACCGCGACGCGGTGCGCTACCTCGACCTCTCCCGTGGCACCGACACCCCGGTCGGCACCGGCGGCACCGGCAGCACCGGCAGCACTGGCAGCACCAGCGCCACCGACCCGGCAGGCCGCAAACCCCGGCTGCTGACCGGCGTCCGCAACAACTTCGGCGCCGAGACCGCCGTCCAGTACGCCGCCTCCACCGTCTTCTACCTCGCCGACCGTGACTCCGGCACCCCCTCGCAGGCCTGGACGACCCGGCTGCCGTTCCCGGTCCAGGTCGTCGCCTCCACGACGACCACCGAAGCGGTGTCCGGCACGGTGTCCGGCTGCCGCTACAGCTACCGCCACGGCTATTTCGACGGTGCCGAACGCGAGTTCCGCGGCTTCGGCATGGTCCAGACCCAGGACACCCAGGCGTTCCCGGCCTCGCCCTCCGGGGATCTGGCCACGCCACCGGTCCGGACCCGCAGCTGGTTCCACACCGGTGGCTACCGCAGCGTCCTGACCGACTGCTACACCGCCGATCCACTGGCCGTGCCGCTGTTCGGCCCGATCTTGGACGGCCTGGCCGGCGGCGAGGACTACCGCCAGGCTTTGCGCGCCCTGGCCGGGGTGCCGCTGCGCACCGAGATCTACGCCGACGACGCCACCGCGCAAGCGCAGCATCCGTACAGCGTCACCGAACACCGCTACCGGGTGCTGCGGCTCCAGCCGGCCGCCGAACCCGGGCAGGACCATTTCGCGGCGCGCGCCCCGTGGACCCAGTGGGCCGCGTTCACCAAGCACGAGCTGGAAACCGTGGTCCGGGACTACGAACGCGACCCCGCCGACCCCCGCACCAGCCACGCCCTGACCCTGGACGTCGACGACCACGGCGTCGTCCGCTCCAGCGCCGCCGTCGGATACCGCCGCCGCACTCCTCAGATCCCCGAACAGCAACCGACCCCGGTCCTGTGGACCTCGCAGAACACGGTCACCACCGATACCGCGGACGCGCTGCGCTTGGGCGTGCCGATCGAGTCCCGCATCTTCGAGATCACCGGCCTGCCCGACCCCGGCACCGGTTGCTACACCTTCGAAGCGGTACGCGATGCCGTCACCACGGCGGCCGGCGCCGAAATCCCTTACGAAACCACGCCTGCGCCCGGGGCAGTCCATGCCCGATGCGTCGAGCACACCCGCACCCGCTACTGGTCCGACGACCTCACCACCGAACTCCCCGCCGGGCAAGTGGGCATCCGCGCGCTTCCGCATCACACCGAGCGCGTCGCGTTCACCCCGGGATTGCTGACCGCCGCGTTCGGCGCAC
>DASWUW010000993.1:0-1903 GCA_036406335.1 Trebonia sp. | reverse complement strand
GGCCAGCTTTGGCGAGTCGGCCAACTTCCCGCTGCTCATCGCCATCGTCGTCGCCCTCGCCGGGATCGCCGCGCTCACCCACCTGATGACGGTCAGCGTGACCCGCCGCCGCCGGGAAACCGGTCTGCTCAAGACCCTCGGTTTCGTCCGCCGCCAGATCACGGCGATGGTCTTCTGGCAGGCGCTAGCGGTTGCCCTGACCGCCTTGACGGCCGGTATTCCGCTTGGCCTGTTCACCGGCCGGATCATCTGGCGCGTGTTCGCCACCAACCTGGGGGTGATCCCGTTCACGGTCTACCCCGGCTGGCTGCTCGCCGCGATCGCGGCCGGCTTCCTGCTCGTTTCTCTCGTCATCGCCGTACTTCCGGCTCGCTCCGCCGCCGCATCTCCCACCAGCCAGCTGCTGCGGGCCGAATAGCACCAGCACCCAGGACCGGGACAGGCCACCCGGCTCCCGGGCGGCCGAAGTCGTGCTAGCACTCCTACCCGGAGATGCTGCCATCCTTTCCGGTCTGCCCGCCGCGGGAGATACTCAATGGACGGCACGCCGCGAGAGGGGCTATGGGGGCGCGGTGCGAGGGATCTTGATTATTTTGGCGGTGCGGGGGCGTCAGCAGTGGCGGGCCTGGCTACTGCTGACGTTGCTGGTCACTACCGGGACGGGGGTGACCCTGGCCGCCATTACGGCGGGCCGGCGGGCCGACTCCGCGTTCCCGGATTTTGTCGCGGCGCACGGCTATGACGCCGTCGTCTACGCGGCGCAGCCGCTGCCGCTGACCTCACTGCCCGATGTGACGCAAGCAGTCCGGATCGACGACCCGTTCTACGGTCAGCCGTGGTGCTCGTGCGGCAAGCGCATCGACCAGAGCGACCTCAGCGTCCGGGAGGTGCCCCCGGCGGCACTCCCGCGGCTGGTCGAACTGCTTAGCGGGCAGCGGCCCGACCAGGCCGATCCCCATGAGGTCCTGGCGTCGTACACCCTGCAGCGCGACTACGGGATCGGCCCGGGCACGCTGATCCGGCTGCCGTTGGCCGCCGCATCGCAGACTCGGCAGGTGGTGCAGACGCTGACCGGCGGGCCGGCACCCGCCCGGTACCTGGGACCGGTCGTCACGCTGCGCGTGACCGGCATAGTCGCCGCCGAGGACGAGTTCCCGTCCGGGCAGGGGACCCTCTACGACCTCTACCCGACCGCGGCCTTCGCCGCCGCCACCAAGAGCACCCCGGCCGTGCCGATTTACGACGTGCGGCTCCGGCACGGACAGAGCGACTTCGCCCGGTTCGAGGCGACGGTATCGGGGAGAGACCAGGCGGGGGTCGCGGACATCGACACGGTGGCGGCGGCCATCACCGCGTCCATTCATCCCCAGGCCGTCGCCTGGTGGGTGGTGGCCGCACTCGCCGCGCTGGCGGCCGTGACGGTCATCGGGCAGGCACTCGCCCGCCAGGCGGCAGCCGATGACGCGGACGGTCCCGTGCTCGCCGCACTTGGCCTGCGGCCGGGACAGTTCACGGCGCAGCACCTGCTGCGTACCCTGGTCCTCGCCGTTATCGGGGTGGCGGCCGGGGTCGGCGTGGCCACCCTGCTGTCTGCGTTTACCCCGGTGGGCGAGGCGCGGCTGGCCACGCCTACCCCGGGGCTGGTCTTCGACGGGCCGCCCGCCGCGGCGGGCGGCGCCGCGGCGGTGGCCGGAGTCCTGCTGCTCGGGCTGCCGCCGGCGCTGCGCACGGCCCGGCAGCGGGCCGCCCGGCGCTCCGCCCCGGTGGCCCGCCGGTCCCGGGTCGCCGGCGCCAGCGCTGCGGCCGGCCTGCCGATAACCGCGGTCCTCGGCCTCAGGCAGGCTTTCGACCCCGGCCGGGCCGCGGTCCCGGTGCGAGCCGGGCTGGCCGGCGCGGTGGGCGC
>DASWUW010000992.1:0-6580 GCA_036406335.1 Trebonia sp. | reverse complement strand
TGCCCGGGATCCGGCCCAGGCTCGATTCCGCCGCCGGGGACTGCGGCCCCCCGGATGACCGGGGCTGAGCAGCCTGGGCAGTGAGAAGCTGGCGGACCTGGGTCAGGTGGCCGGAGATGTAATCCTTCTGCCGGGTCAGCTCGTCGACCTCGCGCTGGGCGGCGCCCCGGTTAGCCTCGGCCACGGCCCGGGACTCGTTGGCCAGGCTCTCGGCCTTGGCCTTAGCCTGGGCCGCGACCTGGTCGGCGTTCTTCTTGGCCTCGTCGAGCAGCTGCGTAGCGCGCCTGACGGCGTCGCGGCGGGCCTGGTCAGCCTGGGCCGACGCCTGGGCGGCGCCCTGCTCGGCGGCGGCCGAGCGTTGCTCGGCCTCGGAGATCAGCTGGTTCGCGGCCGCCTGGACGGCGGCGAGCAGTTCGGCGTCCCGGCGCTCGGCTTCCTCCCGGCGGGTGGCCAGTTCGAGCTCGAGCTCGGCCTCGAGCTCGGCTTGAGCGGTCTCGCTCTCCTCGCGGTGACGCTGCGCCTGGCTGTGCAGCAGGTCGGCCTGGCGCTTGGCGCTCAGGAGGATATCGTCCCGCTCGCGCTTGGCGTTCGCCCGCTGCTCCGCGATCTCGCGTTCGGCGGCGGCCCGCAGCCTGGCCTGGTCTCCCTCGGCCACGGCGCGCTTCTCAACGGTCTCGTGGTCGGCGGTGACGCGCAGCGTGGCCACCTCCCGGTCCGCGGCGGAGATCAGCTCGTCGGACTTGCGCCGGGTGCCGGAGCGGACCGAGTCCGCCTCACGCTCGGCGGCGGCCCGCGTTTCCTCGGCCTCGCGCCTGGTATTCGCCCGCAGCTCGGCGACTTCGTGCGCCGCGACCTGACTGAGCCGGGCGGCGTCCGCCCGGGCCGCCGCGCTGATCTCGTTCGCCTCGGCCCGGGCGGCCCGGACAAGGTCGGTGGCCTGCTGCTCGGCCAGGCGCAGGAGCAGGTGGATCCGGGCGCCCAGGCCCGCGTAGGTGGGCCGGTCGCGTTCCTGCAGCTGACGGCGAGCGGCCGCGAGCTCGCGCCGCACCGCCAGCGCGTCTTCCCGGTGCCGCCTGCCCTCGGCGGCCAGCTGCCGGACGTGCTCGTCGACCCGATCCGGCTCATAACCGCGCATAACCCGGGCAAAGTCACGAAGCGAAATCTCTTCGTCCGCAAAATCCTTTTTGACAGCAATATAAGGTTCTATTTCAATTCACCCTTAAGGAGCACCAGAAGCCAGCAAACTGCCAGCGCAGAGGCTATCTGCTCGGTGCCGGTAAAGGCCGGTCAATGCCAATAGAAATCTTTTCGTGGCGCAGCGGCTGACCATCCCGGACGCGCCGCGTCCGGGATTCGTTCTACCCTGCTGCCATGACCGAAGCCGGGACAGCGGTGAGCGAGTACACGATCAAGGCCCTCGGCCCGGCTACCTGGCCCGGCTTCGCCGGGCTGGCCGAGCGGAACAACGGTGTCTGGGGCGGCTGCTGGTGCACCTGGTTCCACACCCTGCAGGCGGAGAAAACCCGCACCGCGGAAGGCAACCGGGCACTGAAGGAACAACTGGCAGGACAGGGCCGGGCTCACGCGGCACTGGTATTCCACGGCGAGCTGGCGGTGGCCTGGTGCCAGTACGGAAGCCCGGCGGAACTGCCGAATATCAATCACCGGAAGGAAGTCGAGGCGGCTTTGGACACACCGCCCGATTACCGGATTACCTGCTTTTTCGTGGATAAGAAATACCGGCGCCAGGGCGTCGCGGCCGTGGCCCTGCGCGGCGCCCTGGACCTGATCGCGCAAGCGGGCGGCGGCGTGGTGGAGACCTACCCGCAGGACACCCCGGGCAAGAAGACCTCCGGCTCCCTGCTTCACAACGGCACCCGCGGCCTCTTCGAGAAGGCCGGTTTCCGCTACCTGCGTCCTAAAGGCAAGAACCACTGCGTGCTGCGCCTGACGGTCCCGCCCGCCTAGGACCGGACAGTGGACGTTCGGGCACACTCCAGTGTGCTCAAACGTCCACTATCACGCGGTCAGGTGGCAATCACGCGGTCAGGTGGTGATGTCCGGGTAGGGCAGCTTGAAGTGGGCCAGTCGCCGGGCATAGTCGAGCTGGAAGCCGAGCGGCTCGGCGTGGTCGCGCTCGAACATCGCGATGTGCAAGGTCAGCGTCAGGAACGGGTGCGCGCCCAGCTCGAACAGCTTGGGGACGTCATGGGCGGCCAGGGCAGTGCGCTCGGCCTCGTCGAACTTGAGCCAGGAGGACTGCTCGGCGGACGGGACGTTGAGGATGAGGTTGGCCCGCTCGGCCTCCCACCACTCGACCGTGCCCCGGGGATCCTCCCGGTACCGCTCGACCAGCTCGGGGTCCCGGTCGACGGTGTAGAGAAACTTGTTCAGCAGGTACTTCGACATGGCTAAGCCCGCCCGCCTTTCGGGTACCAGGTGAAGTAGGCCTCCATGGTGTGGAACAGGTCGAGGGTGTCCACGTAGTCGGCTTTCTCGCCCGCTCCGGCCACGCCCATCATCAGCATGAAGTCGAGGAAGCCGTGGGTGGCGTTGCCCGGCTCGTGCAGCGACTCCAGCGATACCTCGCCCAGCGCCTTCTCGATGTCGCCGGAGGCGATCCACTCCACCGCCTTGCGGTCGAACTCCGGGTCCGGCCCGCTCGGGCCGAACTGCCGAGGGCCGCCGAGCTCGAGCGACAGGTGCCCGGTGCCGATGATCGCTACCCGAAGGCTGGCCGGCCAGGATTCCACGACGGTGCGGATCAGCTGGCCGAGCTGCACGTAGCGCTTCGGCTGGGGCAGCGGCGGGGCGAAGATGTTGGTGTAGATCGGCACGATCGGCAGGTCGCACCCGGGTCGCAGGGTGATCATCGGGCAGGTGACGCTGTGGTCGATCCGCAGCTCGTTGCTGAACGCGAGGTCGAACCCGGCGTCGAGACCGCTGCGCAGGATGTGCGCCGACAGGTTCTCCTGCCCCTGGAAGAACATCTTGGGCAGGCCGAACTCGCGTTCCTCGTTGTACCAGTTGGCGTCGTAGAACGGCGCCTTGCCCACCAGGAACTGGGGCATGTTGTCCAGCCAGAGCTGGTGGAAGTGGTCGCTGCCCACCAGCACCAGTACGTCCGGGTTGGCCCGGGTGAGCGTCTCCCGGAACGAGGTGATCTTGGCGACCCACTCGTCCGCGAACGGCGGCCGGTCCGTCCCCGTCGACGTGCTGGCCCGGTAGTAGAACGGATGGTGAGTTGAGGCGATGACCGCTGCGATGGTCGCCATGTCGGCTCCCTTGCCGTGAAGGACTTTTCCGGGGTTACTCGGGCTTCGGTGCTACGTAGGTGGCGTTTCGGTCCACGAGCATGTAGATGTCGTTCGCGATCGGCAGGCGCTGCTCCTCGGCGAGCTGACCGAGCAGCCCGGCCGCCCGGGCCAGTATCGCGAACCCGCGCAGCAGCGATACCGGCAGGCCGAGGTCAGCGAGCACGGCGCCGCAGACGCCCGCGCCGTTGAGCGGCAGCGTCCGGCCGAGGACCTGCGGGTGGACCCGGCCGATGGCCTCGAACAGCCGCAGGTGCGGACCGCGCAGGCCCTCCTCCGTCGCGATCTCGATCAGCCGCGGGGTGCGCGGGTCGCGGACCTTGTGCACCGGGTGCCCGAGACCGGGAACGAACGTCTTGGCCGCGCGGGCCTGCTTGACCGCTTCCAGGGCGAGCTCATCGAAGCCGGCGTCGTCCGCCGGCACCCCGGGTGCCTGCGTCAGGACCCGGTCGAGAAACTGGCCGCAGTCCTCGGTGACCCCGAGGAAGCGTGAGCCGCCGCCGAGCAGGCCGGCGGCGAGCGCGCCCTGCACCGAGTCCGGGGCGGACAGGTACGTCATCCGGGCGATGATCGCCGTCGGCGTGAAGCCGTGGTCGGCCAGCGCGACCAGCACCGCCTCGAAGACCCGGACCTGCGACTGAGTCGGCCGCCGCTGGGTCACCATCCACATGGTCAGCTCGCCAAAGCCGACCTTGCCCATCAGGTCCTCGGCCAGGTCCTGGCCGAGGAGGCTGATCGTGTCGGCGTCGGAGGTGCCGAGCGAGGTCGGGTACCGCGGGACGTCGGTCATGACGGTTCCTCCGAGGCCGACTGCGCGTCCGGTGCGATCGGTTTTTGATCGGACGCGCCTCGGGGGGTACGGGGGGTCGCTCCCCCGGGAGACGAGAGCCAGGCGCGGATCTCGGCGCCGTGCTCGTCCAGCTCGGGCGGGGCGAGCGGGTAGCTGGCGGGCGTCTTGGAGAACGTCACCGGGTGCCGCAGCGTGGGCCGGGCCCGGTCGCCGGTCCCGGCGGTGACGACCGGGTCAAGGCCGATCTGCTCGGCGAACGCGATCCCCTGGTCCACCGTGTTGATCGGTCCGCAGGGCACGCCGACCGCGATGAGCTGGTCGAACCACTCGGCGGCGGACTTGGCGGCCAGCTTCTCGGCTAGCAGCGGCCGCAGTATGTCCCGGTTCGCGGTGCGCCCCGGGTTGTGGGTGAAGCGCGGGTCGTCCGGCAGCTCGGGGGCGCCGATCGCCTCGCACAGCCTGCGGAACTGGGTGTCGTTGCCCGCGGTGACGATCAGTTCCCCGTCGCCGGTGGGCAGCGGCTCGTAGGGGAACAGGCTGGGGTGCGAGTTGCCCATCCGGAACGGGACCACCCCGCCCGCCGCGTAGGCGCTGGTCTGGTTGACCATGCCGGACATGGCCGACGCCATCAGCGACGCGTCCAGGTGCTGGCCCTCGCCGGTCGCGTTACGGTGGTTGAGCGCGGCCAGGATCGCGATCGTGGTGTGCAGGCCGGCGATGACGTCGAAGGCCGAGATGCCGGCCCGGTACGGCGGGCCGTCCGGGTCGCCGGTGAGTGACATGAGGCCGGACATGGCCTGGACCATGATGTCGTAGCCGGGCATGTCCTTGCCCCCGCTGGTGCCGAACCCGCTGATCGAGGCGTAGATGACCGCCGGGTTCAGCGCGCTGACCGCGTCGTAGTCCAGGCCGTACCGGGTCAGCCCGCCGGGCTTGAAGTTCTGCACGAGGATGTCGGCCCGCCGGGCGAGCTCCCGGGCCAGCCCGCGGTCGCCGTCGTCCTTCAGGTCAAGCGCGACCGAACGCTTGTTCCGGTTGATGGCCAGGAAGTAGGTGGAGATCCCGTCCTCGGTGACCGGCGGGACCCAGGCCCGGGTGTCGTCGCCGCCGGGTGACTCGACCTTGATGACGTTCGCGCCGAGATCGGCCAGCAGCATCGTGCAGTACGGGCCGGCCAGCACGCGGGAGAAGTCCGCGACCAGCAGCCCGGAGAGCGGACCGGGACCGGGCTCAGTCGGATCAGTCAAGCTAAAACCTTCCTGTCCGCATAACGGACACATGTCCGCCAGCCGAGTATCTGTGGTCGCGCGCGGAGCTGTCAAGATGCCGCCTCCGTCACCGTGACCTGCGGCGCCGCCTGGTAAACGGCCCAGTCCGCGCTGATCGCCCCGGCCGCCTGCAGCAGCAGCGGCAGGTGCCGGCCGGTCAGCACCTCCACCGGCGTTTCCGCGGCGTGCGAGTTGACGTTGAGCGCGGCGATCACCCGGCCGTCGCCGTCGCGCAGCGGGACCGCGACCGACCGGATGCCCGGGGCCAGCTGCTGGTCGGTCAGGGCCCAGCCGCGGGCGCGCACCTCACGCAGCGCGGCCGCGCGCTCGGCCGCGTCCGGCTGCCAGCGCGGGGTGATACCGGACCGGGACGGCTCGGCCAGCACCCGTTCCGCTTCCGCCGGCGGAAGCGCGGCCAGCAGCACCTTGCCCAGCGAGGTCGCCAGCGCGGGAAACCGGGTGCCCACCGTGACCGAGAGCGTCACGATCTTGGGCACCGCGACCCGGGCCACGTAGACGATGTCCGGCCCGTCCAGCTGGGCGATGGAGGAAGACTCGCGGGTGCCCGCGACCAGCGCCTCCAGGTGCGGACGGGCTACTTCCCACAGACCCTTGGACAGCACGTAGGCCATCCCCAGGTCGAGCACCCGGGGGGTGAGCTCCCAGCCTCCGGCCACGAAGCCCGCGGCCGGGGCACCGCCGGCCGGGCGGACGTAGCCGAGCTGCTCCAGCGTCTTCAGGATCCGGCGGGCCGTCGGCCGCGGCAGGCCGCACGCGCCGGCCACCGCGGCGAGAGACATAGCCGGCTGGCCCGGCCCGAACGCCTGGATCACGTCGAGACCGCGGGCGATTGCCTCGATGAAGTCGGGGCTGTCGTCGCGACGAGCCACGCTAACCTCCTCCGGCCGGTGCCTGCGGTGCTTGTCCGCACTCTAACGTCAAATCTACGATCTGTCCGCGGTGCGGACAAGCCGTCGTTTACCGTGGTCAAGCCGACCGCGCCGGAGTCTTGACAGCTGACTTGTAACGCGAAAGTGTTCCCAGCAGATTCTGGTCATTGACTATCGGACGGCTGTCCGCACCGCGCTTACGACGAGCGCCTCACCGTGGAGGTTTCCCTCATGACTGCACCGCAGCCGGGCCAGCCGGTTGTGTTCCGGAACGCGACCGTGCTGACGATGGACGACGCGCACACGGTGCTGGCCGAC
>DASWUW010000991.1:0-1923 GCA_036406335.1 Trebonia sp. | reverse complement strand
GTCCTAGTGATGCACGTGCGCGCGCTGTCCGTCCCGGTCGAAGATCATGATGAGCTCCGCAGCACCGTCGATGGCATTGACGGCGTGCGGCGTCATCGTCGCGAACTCAGCCGCTTCCCCGGTCTCGACGACGATCTCGCGTGCTCGCGGCCACGGGGCTGACCGACGAGCTGCCCGACATCGAGGGTCTCCCGCAGCACTGGGGTGCCGATGTTATTCACTGTCCCTTCTGTCACGGCTACGAGGTCCGCGACCAGCGCATCGCGCAGATCGTGACCCATCCGACGGGCCTGCACCCGGCCAGGTTGTTCCGGCAGCTGAGCAGTCAGCACACCGTGGTGCTGCACGGCGGTGTCGAGGTCGACGAATCCGAGGTGAGCCTGCTGCGGGCGGGCGGGGTCACCGTCGTGCGCGGGCGGGTGCGCCGGGTCGTCACCGCCGGCAGCGGCCGGGTCTCGGGGCTCGAACTGAGCGACGGGCGGCGCGTCGAGGCCGAGGTGATCGTGGTCGGACCGCGGTTCAGGGCCCGCGCCGAGCCGTTCGCTCCACTCGGTCTGCAGACAACCGAACACCCCACCGGACTGGGCGACGTCGTCGAGGTCGACGCGAACGGGGCGACCGCGGTGCCCGGCCTCTACGCGGCCGGCAACGTGACCGATCCCAGTCACCAGGTCTTGTCCGCCGCGGCGCACGGCAGCCGCATCGGAGCCATGATCAGCTTCGATCTCGCCCGTGAAGATCTGCTCGCCGCGACCCGTTCGCCGGGCAACGAGGCCGACTGGGACCACCGCTACAGCGGCAAGCCGATGTGGAGCGGCCACCCCAACGGCACCCTCGTGCACGAGGCCGGCAGCCTGTCCCCGGGGTCTGCGCTCGACGTGGGCGCCGGCGAGGGCGGCGACGCGGTGTGGCTGGCCGGGCAAGGCTGGACTGTGACCGCCAGCGACATCTCCCGGCGCGTGCTCGACCGGATCGCGGCGGCCGCCGCGCAGCGCGGCCTGTCCGTTCGGTGCCTCCATGCGGACGCGAACGCGCTTAACGCTTTCCCCGCCGCCACGTTCGACCTGGTGTCCGCGCAGTACGCCTCGATCCCCCGCACTCCCGACCAGCGCGGCGTCCGCACCATGCTCGACGCCGTCGCGCCCGGCGGCACGCTCATTGTCGTCGGTCACGACCTTGAACCGCTGCGCCAGCCGCTGGACATAGAACATGAGAGCCGCCCATTCGACGGAGATGCCTTTGTCCGGGTCGATGACTTCGCCGCAGTGCTCGCCGAATCGCCGGGCTGGACGGTCGAGGTTCACGAGAAGCGGCCCCGCCCGCCGGGCGCCGCGCCCGCCTCGCACCACGTTGACGACATCGTGCTGCGGGCCCGCCGGTGCCCGGAGGCAAAAATCATCTAGTCGCCCGGGATCACGGGAAGCAGCAGGTAGGAGTCCTGGTCGCCGCCGGTGTGCAGGGTGGCGGTGGCGGGCGGGCCGCCGGGGGCCGGGCCGGGCCGCTCGCTGTGGGCCACGATCCCAAGATCGCCGTCGCCTGCCCGGATGCGGACGACCAGGCGGTGGCCGGCGGGCAGGACGATGCTGGTGGGCCAGATCTCGATGTCCAGCGCGACCGGCCCGGTCTGCTCGAGCGGCCGGGCCCGGTCGTGCCGGTGATAGGGGCGGTACGGCAGCGACCGCTCTGGATCCAGCTCGCGGTGCGAGGCACGCAGCCAGCCCATGGCGAGCGGCAGGGGTGCGCCCTGCGGGCCGGTACCGTAGTACTCTTGCCCGTCCGGGCCTACCTGGTGGATGTGCACGAAGACGTCCAGGTCCGGGGCCGTGCAGGACACCCAGAGGCGGAGCGCGGCCGGCCCGGTCAGCTCCAGTTCCTCATCGGCCTCGAAGACGAACTCGGTGCCGCCGTCCGGGGCCGGATAGG
>DASWUW010000990.1:0-10260 GCA_036406335.1 Trebonia sp. | reverse complement strand
GGACGCGGGCGTAGCAGGCATAGCGAATACCGCGCGTTCCCAGCGGGTAGCGGCCGCCGGCGAGCAGCGGGGCCGTGAGACCGGCGGGCAGGACGGCACGAGCGTGATCTCGCGGTCCAGGCGCGAGTGGCGGTCGGCGTCGATGAGCTTCACGACGACGTCCGCGCCGACGTAGACGTCGTGGGAGCTGCTTTCGGCGACGACCATGGGGCCCGGGTCGCGGCCTGGCGCCGCCAGCGTGACCGCGCGCGCGGTCCCGGGGGTTTGCCGCGGACCGGTCATCAGTGCCGGGCTCCCGTCGGCCGGTAGCTGGCCGTGGCTGTTCAGGACAGCCCGGGCGAGACGATATCGGCCGCGAGCGGCGCGATCGTCTCGACGACCTGCCGGACGGTCCCGGCCGGGACCCCGGCCGCGGCGAGGGCGGCAGCGAGGTGGACGGCGACCCGGTCGAAGTCGGCTTGACTGATCCGGCGGCCCGCGTGTGCTTTCCGCATGCTATTCCCGCGGTAGAGATCGGGGCCGCCGAGGGCGGCGGCGAGAAACGCGACCTGCCTGCCTTTTAGTTTCGGCATACTGGTGCCGGCAAAGATTCCGCTAAGGTCCGGGTCGGCGAGAACTCGTACGTAGAAGTCGTCCATCACCCAGACGAGCGCTGATTCGCCGCCTATCGCTTCGTAAAGGCTTTCGGCGGCGCCGGCCATTAGCGTAGATTCCCCCCGTCGGCCTTTCGAGAGCACTCCTGGCACCCTAGCATGCGGTACTGGAACTAAGGAGCTGCGCGACGCTGGACGGAAAGTGAGCGAGACGATTGCCGCCTGGCTGCGGTCTGCCCGCGGCGCCCGGCTGGACCGGGCCCGGTACGAGCAGGATTTTGGCGTCAGCCTGGGGCGGGCCGACGGTGCCGATTCCTGGAAGCTGGAACGCAGGCAAAGCTATTCCGAGGCCGGCTTTCCCAGCTGGGAGGCGTTCGTGGCCGGGGACTGGGACGGCGCCCTCCGGCTGTACGAAGCGGAACGGCCTGCCATCTCGGCGTTCCAGCAGGAGCTCCGGCGCCACCGTTCGCATTTTTACCGGGTCCGGGTCGTGGCTGAGCCGGTCAGCCCCTATGTCCAGTGGGAAATGCACTGCCTGAGGCTGCGGGCCGAGTGCGGCGAGAACATCCGGGTGATCGACCACCGCGAGGTATCCGGGTTCGAATCAGACGGCCCGCTGCCGGAGCTTGTTTCCCTGTGCGGGCATGTTCTGTACCACACGGTCTACGACGAGAGCGGGCGGCCGGACGGCGCGGTCAGCTACCGCGACGCAGAGCTGGTCCGCCGGTACGAGGATTTCGCGCGCGCTCTGTACCAGGCTGGGGAAGGGATCGAATCGTACTTCGGCCGGAAGATAGCGGGCCTTCCGCCGCCGCACCGGGACCGGTCAGGAACGGGTCAGGAACAGTCAGGCGTCTAGAGTCCTAGGTATCCGAACTGCCGGGGACGGGAGAAGCCATGCCAGCCGCGCGACTGATGCCCACGCAGGAGTCAGCCGACCTCATCGAGCTGACCCGCAGCATCGTGGACAAGGAGCTGAGCCCGCGGGTGGACGAAGCCGAGCGCGCGCACGAATTTCCGCGTCCGGTCTTCACCACGCTGGGCCGCGCGGGCCTGCTGGGCCTGCCCTATCCGGAGGAGTACGGCGGCGGCGGCCAGCCCTATGAGGTGTACCTGCAGGTGGTGGAGGAGATCGCCTCCGCCTGGGCCGCGGTCGGCGTAGGGGTAAGCGTGCACGCGCTGAGCTGCTTCGGGCTGTTTCACGCGGGCAGCGGGGAGCAGAAGCAGCAGTGGCTGCCGGACATGCTCGGCGGGGAGCTGCTCGGCGCCTACTGCCTGTCCGAGGCGCACGCCGGCTCCGATCCGGCGGCGATGCGCACCCGGGCGGTGCGCGACGGCGATGACTACCTGATCAGCGGGGCGAAGGCCTGGACCACGCACGGCGGGGTGGCCGACTTCTACAAAGTGATGGCCCGGACCGGCGGCGACGGCGGGCGGGGCATCTCCTGTTTCCTGGTCCCGGCTGACGCCCCCGGCCTGTCCGCGGACGTCCCCGAGGACAAGATGGGCCTGATGAGCTCGGTGACCGCCACGATGCGGTTCGACGGCGTGCGGGTCCCGGCCGGGCGGCGGCTGGGGGAGGAGGGCCAAGGGCTGCCGATCGCGCTGGCCGGGCTCGACTCCGGGCGCCTCGGTATCGCGGCGGTGGCAACCGGGGTCGCCCAGGGAGCACTGGACGTGGCCGTGCGCTACGCGAAGGAACGCGAATCCTTCGGGAAACCGGTCATCGAGCACCAGGGGCTGGCCTTCCTGCTCGCCGACATGGCCGCCGCGGTGGAGTCCGCGCGGGCAACCTACCTGCACGCGGCCCGGCTGCGCGACGCCGGGCGCCCGTTCTCCCGTCAGGCGTCGATCGCGAAGCTGGTCGCCACCGACAACGCGATGAAGGTGACCACCGACGCGGTCCAGGTACTCGGCGGGGCCGGCTACACCCGGGACTTCCCGGTAGAGCGCTATATGCGCGAGACCAAGGTCATGCAGATCTTCGAGGGCACCAACCAGATCCAGCGGATGGTGATCAGCCGCGACCTGGCCCGGTCTTGACCGCGGTTCGCTGATGCGCCGGTTAACTGCCGTCCCTTCGAGTAACTGGTAAAGTCTGGCCCGGCCAGAGGCGCGGGGGCGGCGTCCGGCGGCCAGCCCGGACTTTGAGGCCCGGTCTCCTCCCGCCTGGGGCGGGACCCCGTGAATGGAGTAGCAGCTGCCGTGACCGCCCTGTCCGACGAGTCAGCCAGCCCGGGTGACCCCGAGTTCGAGGCGGAGGCGAAGGCCGCCGACCGGGTCGTAGTTTTCTCCGATGCCGTCATCGCCATCGCCATCACGCTGCTCGCGCTCGAGATCCCGGTCCCGGTGACCCGGAACCTGACCAACCTCGGGATCTGGCAGGCGCTGGTGAGGGACCGGTTCGACTACCTGGACTTCGTGATCAGCTTCCTGGTTATCGGGACCCACTGGGCGACGCACCGCCGCATCTTCCGCTACGTGTGCCGGCTAGGCGGCAATGTCGGCAAGCTGAACATGCTCTGGCTGCTGCTGATGATCGTCACTCCGCCCGCGACCAAGCTGCTGGCGGCGGACGGCGGCGCCCTTGGCGTCCGCTTCACGATCTACGCCCTGATCCAGGTCATTGCCACCGCCTGCACGATGGAGATGAGCCGTGAGGTGCGCCTGGGGGGAATGCTGCGGCCCGATGCGCCGGAGAGCGCCCGTCACCCGGACCTCGTTCCGTACCTTGCCACCATGCTGGTCTTCCTGGTGTCCATCCCGGTCTCCTACTTCTCGGCCTGGGCTTTCGCTATCTGGGCGCTGTCCCCGCTGGCCTCCCGGTGGTTGAGGGTGCTCGCGGCGCGCCGGAGCATCGTCGCCTCGCCTACCTAAACGACGACCTGGCCGGCCGGAATATGTCCGGGACTGCCGCTAGCGTGACCGTCGGAGAAGCACTTCGAGGAGAGGCGGCTGCGATGGCGTACGAGTTCCAGGTGTCGGTGGACTGCGCGGACCCGCACGTGCTGGCGGACTGGTGGGCCGAGACGCTCGGCTGGCTGGTCGAGCCGCAGGACGAGGCGTTTATCCAGCGGATGATCAGCGCCGGGCACGCCGCCGACAGCGACACCAGGCGGTACCGCGGGGCGCTGGTCTGGAAGGACGGCGCGGCCATCCGGCATCCAGACGGCCTGGAGCGAGCCCCCCGCGTGCTGTTCCAGCTGGTTCCCGAGGGTAAGGCGGTCAAGAACCGGGTGCACCTGGACGTCCGGATCGGCGCCGACGACGTCGAGCGCGCGGTGACGGCGCTGACCGGGCGCGGGGCGACGGTCCTGCACCACGGCCAGCAGGGCCCGCTCCGCTGGGTCACGCTGGCTGACCCCGAAGGCAACGAGTTCTGCGTGTCGCCGTCCGCCAGTTCACCGGAGTAGCCGCCCGAGCGTCCCTTCCGGGAACCGCCCGAACATCGCTGGCCTGCCCTTTCAGTGGCTTAGGGTGAAGGTGTGATCACAGAAAGTTCTTCCTGTTTCACGGAAAAAGTTGCAACGGTTGTGAATCGTTTCGTGGAGCCGGGTATAAGGATTTCGTTCGTTGCCCACGCGATGAGAGGCCAAACATGCGGATGCTCCAGCCGCTTGCCGACACCCACCATGCCGTTCCCCCGGACCAGGCCGGAGCCGCCGGCGTAGCGGGGTGGGCCGAAAGCGTCCGCGAGCGCACCGGCGACGCCCTGGAAAGCTTTGTCCGCGACCGGTGCGACGAGTACGTCCGGGGCATTCCCGGCGCCGACTTCGTCACCGAGCTGCTCGGCAGCTACCTGTCCGGCGGCAAGTACGTACGGCCCACGTTCACCTACCTCGGCTGGCTGTGCGGCGCGGGCGAAAGCGACGCGGCGCTGCGCGCGGCCGCGAGTACCGAGCTGCTGCACGCCTTCGCGCTGATCCAGGACGACGTAATGGACCGCTCGCTGACCCGCCGCGGGCGCGCGGCGGCGCACGTACGGCTGGGAGAGTGGTACGCCACCCAGAATCTGGCGGGGGACGCACGGCACTTCGGTGAGTCGGCCGCGGTCCTGCTCAGCGACCTGCTGCTGGTCTGGGCAGAGCGGATGCTGCGCGAGAGCGGCCTCGACGCCGCCGCGCTGGCCCGGGGCTGGCCGGTGTACGACACGCTGCGCGGCGAGCTTGCCGTCGGCCAGTTCGCCGACCTCGTCTACGACGCGCGCCACCTGCCGCCGATGGAGGCGGTGCTGGAGATGAGCCGCCGCAAGTCGGGCAACTACACCGTGCGCCGCCCGCTGGAACTGGGCGCCACGCTGGCCGGCTGCGGCCAGCCGGTGCGCGACGCCCTCGCGAAGTACGGCGGGCTGGTAGGCGAGGCCTTCCAGCTCCGGGACGACCTGCTCGGCGTCTTCGGCCAGCCGGCGGTGACCGGCAAGCCGAACGGCGGCGACCTGCGCGAGCACAAGGCCACCAGCGTCATCGCGCTGGCGGCCGAGCTGGCCGGCCCCGCCGCGCGGGCCGAGCTGGGGCGCCTGTACGCACAAGACCGGCTGAACGAGCCCGGGCTCACCCGGGTCCGCGAGCTTATCGCGGACACCGGGGCGGTCGACCGGATCGAGCAGATGATCGAGTCCCGGGTCCGGGCCGCCTGCGCGGGCCTGTCCGGGGCCGGGATCAACGAATTCGTGCTGGCCGCCCTGCGCGAGCTGGCCGTGCGCGCCACGTCCCGGGCCCGGTGACCCGATGCGCGTAATCGGTAAGAACTCCGGCGAGGTTGTTGTCATCGGGGCCGGCCTCGCCGGGCTGGCCGCGGCCCTCCACCTGGCCGGCCGCGGCCGGTCGGTCACCGTGGTGGAGCGGGAAAGCTTCCCCGGCGGGCGGGCCGGGCGGCTCGACACCGGCGGGTACCGCATCGACACCGGCCCGACCGTGCTGACCATGCCCGACATCATCGAGGACACGCTCGCCGCGGTGGGGGAGACGCTGACCGGACGGCTGGACCTGGTGCGGCTGGATCCCGCCTACCGGGCCCGGTTCGCCGACGGCAGCCAGCTCGACGTGCATACCGACGCCGACGCCATGACCGACGCGGTAACGGCCTTCGCCGGGCCGGCCGAGGCCGCCGGATACCGTCGGCTCCGGGCCTGGCTGACCAAGCTCTACGAGGCCGAGTTCGGCCAGTTCATCGCGGCCAACGTCGACTCGCCGCTGTCCCTGGCCGGGCCGTCGCTCGGCCGGCTGGCGGCGCTGGGCGCCTTCGGCCGGCTGGAGCCGACCATCGGCCGTTTCCTGCACGACGAGCGGCTGCGCCGCGTCTTCACCTTCCAGTCGCTGTACGCGGGGGAGTCCCCGCAGCGGGCCCTCGCCCTGTACGCGGTCATCGCCTACATGGACACCGTGGCCGGCGTGTACTTCCCCCGCGGCGGGATGCGGGCACTGCCGGACGCGCTCGCCGCCGCGGCCGAAGCGGCCGGAGTCCGGTTCTGCTACGGCAGCCCCGTCACCCGCCTGGAACGTTCCGGGCCGCGGATCTCGGCCGTGATCACGGCCGAGGGGACGAGGATCGGCTGCACCGCGGTCGTGCTGGCCACCGAGCTGCAGACGGCCTACCGGCTGCTCGGGCGGGCCCCCCGGCGTCCGGTCCCGCTGCGCCCGTCGCCGTCCGCCGTCGTGCTGCACCTGGGCCTGAGCCGGCCCTGGCCGGAGCAGGCGCATCACACGATCTCGTTCGGCGGGGCCTGGCGGGAGACCTTCCGGCAGATCATTGACCAGGGCCAGACCATGAGCGACCCGTCGCTGCTGGTCACGCGGCCGACCGCCACCGATCCCGGGCTGGCGCCCCCGGGGCGCGACCTGCTCTACGTGCTGGCTCCGGCACCCAACCTGGCCGCCGGGCCGGCCGACTGGGACACGGCCGCCGCCGGCTACGCCGAACAGCTGATTGCCACCGTGGCGGACCGGCTGATGCCCGGCCTGGCCGCCGAAGCCGAGATCCTGCAGGTGATCACGCCGGCCGACTGGGCCCGGCAGGACCTGGTCGCCGGCACTCCGTTCTCCTACGCCCACTCGCTCTGGCAGACCGGGCCGTTCCGGCCGGGCAACCTGCCCCGCGGTACCCAGAACGCCGTCCTGGCCGGGTGCGGCACCGTCCCCGGGGTCGGGGTGCCCACCGCGCTGGTCTCCGGGCGCCTGGCGGCGGACCGGGTCACCGGGACGCCGGCCGCGCGGACGCCCCGGGTCATCGACGCCCGCGCCCGGGCGGCGTCGTGATCGGGGCCGAGCTTGACGCCGCCTCCGTTCGGGATCCCCGGCTGCGCACCGCTTACGAGCACTGCCGGCAGCTCAACGCCCGGCACGGCAAGACGTACTACCTGGCGACCAAGCTGCTGCCGCGCGCGCAGCGGCCCGCGGTGCACGCGCTGTACGGGCTCGCCCGGTGGGCCGACGACATCGTGGACCAGGTGCCGCCGGGCACCAGCACCGACCAGGTCGAAGCGGGTCTCGCCGAGGTAACCGATGTCCTGTCCGCGGGACTGCGGGCCGGGCACAGCGAGCACCCGCTGCTGGCGGCGGTGGTCGACACCGCGCTGAGTTACCGGATAGCGCCGGTGCTGTTCGAGGACTTCTTCGCCTCCATGCGGATGGACCTCACCGTCCGCGATTATCCCGACCGCGCGGCACTGGACGTCTACGTACGCGGTTCGGCTGAGGTCATCGGGCTGCAGGTGCTTCCGGTGCTCGGCACCCTGGCGCCCGCGGAAGAAGCCGCCCCCTACGCGGCTGCGCTGGGCAAGGCGTTCCAGCTGACCAACTTCCTGCGCGACGTGGCTGAGGACCTGGACCGCGACCGCGTCTACCTGCCCGCTGACGAGCTCGCCGCCTTCGGGGCGGACCGGGAGCTGCTGGCCTGGTGCCGGGCGCACCGGACGACCGACCCGCGGGTCCGCGCGGCGCTGGCCGACCAGCACGCGCGCACCCGGGAGGTCTACGCGTTCGCCCGGGCCGGCATCGGGATGCTGGCCCCGGTATCGCGGCCGTGCGTCGCCACCGCGCTCGCGCTGTACTCCCAGATCCTGAACGAGATCGAAGACAGCGATTTCGCGGTGTTCGCCCGCCGGGCCACCGTCGGCCAGCTGCGCCGGATCCGGGTCGCCGGGCCGGCCCTCGCACAGGCCCTGTGGGCCCGCCGGCCCGGCTGGCAGCGTCCGGCCGTCCCCGTCGCGGAGGCGACGTGACATGGGTCATTTCCAGTACCTGCTGCTGATGGCCTGCTGCCTGGCGGTGACGCTGCCGCTGGAGCTGCTCGGCGCCCGGGTCTACCGGCAGCCGGCCCGGCTGGCCCGCGCGGTGCTTCCGGTGGCGGCGGTCTTCCTGGCCTGGGACGCGATCGCGATCGCGGCCGGAGTGTGGACCTACAACCCGCGCTACATCACCGGGCTGCGGCTGCCGCTGCGGATCCCGGTCGAGGAACTCGTGTTCTTCCTGGTCGTCCCGGTGTGCGCGATCCTCACCTACGGCTGCGTCCAGGCCATGCTCGGCCGCCGGCCGGGCCGGTGACCGGGCTCGGCTACACCGTCCCCGCGGCCGCTGCCCTGCTGGCGGTCTGCGCCTGGGAGCTGGTGGTCCTGCGTACCGGCTTGTTCCGCCGCCTGGCGTACTGGCTGACGATGCTGATCGTGCTCGCTTTCCAGATCCCGGTCGACGGCTGGCTGACCAAGCTCAGCGCGCCGGTCGTCGAGTACTCATCCCGGCAGGTCAGCGGGCTGCGCGGACCGTGGGACATCCCGGTTGAGGATTTCCTGTACGGCTTCGCGCTCGTCACCGCGGCCCTGCTGCTGTGGGAGTGGCAGGGCAAGCGAGCAGGCCCGGCGGAGCCGGCCCAGGAAAGAACCTCGGAGAGGACCAAATCACGGTGACTGCACAACCGGCAGGGCTGCAGCGGGAGACGGTGCCGGCCGCGTTCGACGCGGGCGCGTTCGCCTACGACCGCCTGGTCGGCGCCAACCCGGGCTACCACGAGCACCTGCGGTTGTCCGCCCGCCGGATGCGGCTGCCGGACCGGGGCCGCGGGCTGCGGCTACTCGACGCCGGCTGCGGCACCGGGGCCTCCACCGCGGCCCTGCTCGCGGTCGCGCCGGGGGCCGAGATCACCGCGATCGACGCGTCCGCGGAGATGCTGGCCCAGGCCCGGGCCAAATCCTGGCCCGCTTCGGTCACCTTCGCGCATACCCCGGTGGAGAACCTGGCCGCCGCCGGAGTCCGCGGTCCCTTCGACGCCGTCTTCGCCGCCTACCTGATCCGCAACGTGCCCGACCCGGACACCGTGCTGGCCGGCCTGCGCCGCCTGCTGCGGCCGGGCGGCACCCTGGCCGTGCACGAGTACTCGGTCCGGGATTCGCTCCGGGCCCGCGCGGTGTGGCAGGCGGTATCCCTCGGGGTAATCATCCCGGCCGGCCAGCTGGCTTCCCGTGACGCCGCCCTGTACCGCTACCTGCGGCGCAGCGTCGCCGGGTTCGACGGGGCGGCCCGGTTCCGGCGCCGGCTGCGGGCCGCCGGGTTTACCGGGGTGCACAGCGAGACCGTGCCCGGCTGGCAGAACGGCATCGTGCACACGTTCCTGGCCAGCCGCTCACCCGGGGAGCGGGCGTGACCACGGCCCGGCCCGGGCGCGACCGCCGCGCCGTCCGGCATCCCGCGCCCGGCGGGCATCCCGACGCCCGGCAACTGCCGTCCCGCCCGCACGTGGTGGTGATCGGCGGCGGGATCGCGGGCCTGGCCGCGGCGACCGGACTAGCCGAGCGCGGGGTGCGGGTGACCCTGCTCGAGCGCGAGCCGCAGCTCGGCGGCCGGGTCGCGGGCTGGACCGAGACGACCGCCGACGGGACGCGGCTGCCGATGAGCCGCGGCTTCCACGCCTTCTTCCGGCAGTACTACAACCTGCGCGCCCTGCTGCGCCGCGCCGACCCTGGCCTGTCCCGGCTCGTACCGGTGCCCGACTACCCGCTCATCGACGCGGCCGGCCGTCAGGACAGCTTCCGCGGCCTGCCCCGCACCCCGCCCTGGAACGCGCTCGCCTTTGCCCTGCGCAGCCCCACCTTCCAGCTCAGCGACCTGATGGCGATCAACGCGGCCGCGGCCTCGGCGCTGGCCGCGGTATCGGTCCCCGGGATCTACCAGCAGCTCGACAACATCGACGCGGAGACGTTCCTGCAGCAGATCAACTTTCCCGCCGCCGCCCGGCACCTCGCGTTCGACGTGTTCTCCCGCAGCTTCTTCGCCGAGCCCGCGCAGCTGTCCGCGGCCGAACTCGCGGCGATGTTCCACATCTACTTCCTCGGGTCCAGTGAGGGCCTGGTATTCGACGTGCCCGACGCCGGGTTCGACGCCGCGCTGTGGGATCCGCTGGGCCGTTACCTGGCGGGGCTCGGGGTGGACATCCGTACCGGCACCGAGGTCGCCAGCGTGGACTTCCTGGGCCCGGGCGCCTTCACCGTCCGCGACCAGGCCGGCGGCACCCTCCCGGCCGACGGGGTAGTCCTGGCGGCCGACGTAGCCGGGCTGCGGCGGATCGTCGGGTCGTCCCCCGCGCTGGCCGCGCCGGACTGGCGGGGGCAGGTGACCGGCCTGCGCAACGCCCCGCCCTTCCTGGTCCGCCGGCTGTGGCTGGACCAGCCGGTCCGCCC
>DASWUW010000989.1:0-3627 GCA_036406335.1 Trebonia sp. | reverse complement strand
TGGAACTCGCCGGCATCGCGCTGGCGGTCCCGGCAGTCGTGCTCGTCCATAACCGGACCGGTTGCAGTGTCAACTGGCTCCACGACCGCCTTGGCCTCACGCAGTCTGGCGCGGTGCGCCTCCTCGACCGCCTGCAGCAGGACGGGCTGGTTACCCGCAGCCGGACCGCGGGCCGGCGCGAGATCTCGCTCGCAATCACGCCGAGCGGCGAGACGGTCGTCGGGCAGGGGGTCAGCGCCCGCAGCCAGGCGATCGAGTCGCTGCTTGACGGGCTGCCCGCAGCCGACCGCGGCCAGCTGATGAGCCTGATCGAACGCGTACTGAGCCTGCGGGCCCTGCCACGCGACGAGGGTGACGCCGCCTGCCGGCTGTGCGACTGGTCGGTGTGCGTTCCCGACTGCCCGGTGGAAGAGACGGATCGCCGGGACGGCGCGGCAGGTACCCGTATCTCGCGCCGGCCCCTTCCGGAGGGCCGGTAGCCGTGGCCGTCATCTTCGCGCTTGCCTCGGCGCTCTGCTACGGCGTCTCGGACTACCTGGCCGGCGCAACCAGCCGTACCTGGGATCCACGGGTCGTCACCGCTGTCACCCAGCTGATCGGCCTGGCCACCGCCGTCGTCGCTGTCCTGCTGTTCCCCGGTGACGGGCCCGCGCGGGCGCCGATCCTGTGGGGGGCGCTCAGCGGATTCGGCAGCGCGGTCGGAGTGCTGGCGCTCTACCAAGGGCTTGCTGTCGGCAGCATGAACGTCGTCGCGCCGTTGTGCGGCGTCGTCACTTGCGTCATTCCGGCAGTCATCGGCATCCTTCTGGGCAACCGGCTCACGGCCGTGGAACTCGCCGGCATCGCGCTGGCGGTCCCGGCAGTCGTGCTCGTCTCCCGCCAGCAGTCGTCTGCCTCAGGTCCCCGGCGCACCGGCGGCGCACCACTGGGCTTGCTCGCCGGAGCGGGATTCGGGCTGCTCTTCGTGGCTCTCGACCAGGCCGGCACCCGGCACGGTGCCTGGCCGCTGCTTCCCGGGCAGGCGGTCTGCCTGCTCCTCGTCCTGCCGTTCGCCCTCCGCGGCTTGCCCGCGGCAGCGGTACCCGGTGCCCGCACGCTAGTCACGACGGCTGTCGCCGGCATCCTCAGCGGTGGCGCCAATCTGCTGTACCTGGTAGCCACCCGCTACGGAAAGCTCGCCATCGTGGGCGTCCTGAGCTCCCTGTACCCCGCCGGGACCGTGCTGATCGCCCGGTTCCGTCTCTCCGAGCGCTGGAGCCGCACCCAGGTAACCGGGATGATCGCCGCGCTCCTTGCCGTCGTCTTCGTGGTCATCGGCTAACCATCTTTAGCTGCGCTGGCTTAACGCCGAGCTGCTGGCAGGCGGTGTCGGCCGCTGGGCGTGGTCAGCCTCGGTGAACCCCCTGCGCCCTGGTGGGACTGCGGCAGGCCAACGGGATCATCGCCGGCATTACCGGCATGCACTGGCTCAAGTTCCTGATCGCCAACGCGATCGGCGGGGCGCTGTGGGTCGGTGCCTGGGTGAGCATCGGCTACTTCGCCGAGATTGAGGCCGCGCCCGGCGAGCAGACCGGGCCGGCGGACCCGCTCCGAAACGGCCGACGAGGCACCCCGGCCTAGTTAGCGCCGGCCCGGCAGACCAAAAACCGTTCGCCGGCCAGGCCCGTCCCGGTTCACGATGAACCATGACCTCACCCGATGACCTGGTCCGGCTGGGAGGCGGCGGCCGGACCGTCGGCTCGGGTCTGGAGCCCGGCGGCCGGGAGGTGCTGAGTTTCATCGAGGGCGAGTTCACCCAGCCGGGACCGTGGAGCCCGGACGGCGCGGCCGCCCTCGGCGGACTGCTGCGGTCCCTGCACGAAGCGACCCGTTCCTTCCGGCCGCCGCCGGACGCGGTGTGGTTTCCCTGGCCCGGTCGACCCGCTGGTCGAACTGGCTCAGCTGGCCTGGCTGAACGCCAAGCTGCAGGACGACATCGTCGCCGGCCTCGAGAACCTGCCGCCGCTGGCCGAGCGGGCCCGGCAGCTCGCCGCGATCGCCGACGGCTACGGGCTGACCGCCGCCCAGCGGCGCGGCCTGGTGAGCCAGATGATCGAGCTCGCCATCGTCGCTACCGCCGCGGAGGCCGACGACGTCCAGGTCATGCCCGAGACGACCGGTCCCCCGGTCGCGCTCTGGGCGATGGCCTGGCGCGCCCGCTCCGCGGCCTGGATGATCCGCCACCGCTCAGTTCTCGAAGCCGCGCTCAGCCGCGGAGGGTCCTGAGCAAGCTGGCCGTTCACCGCGGCCAGGCCGCCTGGACGCCAGGTGCCCTTAGCCCGCGGCAGTAACCTCGCCGCCGGCCGCGCCCGAGCCAGAACGATCAGGACTGGATAAAGGCCAGCAAGTCGGGGTTGAGCACGTCGGCGTGCGTGGTCAGCATCCCGTGCGGGAAGCCCGGGTACGTCTTGAGCGTGCCGTTCTGCACGAGTTTGACGGCGCGGGGACCCGAGGTGTCGTGGGGGACGACCTGGTCGCCGTCGCCGTTCATGGCCAGGACCGGCACGGTGATCTTCTTCAGGTCCTCGCTGTAGTCCTGGCGGATGAACTCCGAGACACACTCGTACTGCCCCTTGGCGCCGCCCATCATGCCCTGGCGCCACCAGTTCGCGATGACCGGTTCGGAGGGGTCCACGCCCGGCTGGCCGAAGTTGTAGAACGGCCCGGACGCGACGGCCTGGTAGAACTCCGAGCGGTTCGCCGCCAGCGCCGCTTGAAAGCCCTCGAAGGCGGCCTGAGGCACGCCGGCCGGATTGGCGTCGGTCTGCAGGACCGACGGGGTCACGGCGCTGACCAGCACCACCTTCGCCACGCGGGACTCGCCATGCCGGCCGACGTAGCGGGCCACCTCGCCGCCGCCCGCGGAGTGCCCGATGTGGACGGCGTCGCGCAGGTCGAGGTGCTGGGTCAGGCCGGCCAGGTCGTCGGCGTAGTGGTCCATGTCGTTGCCCTCGCTGACCTGCGCGGAGCGGCCGTGCCCGCGCCGGTCATGGGCGATCACGCGGTAGCCGTGGTGCAGGAAGAACATCATCTGGGCGTCCCAGTCGTCTGACGACAGGGGCCATCCGTGACTGAAGACGATCGGCTGACCGGAACCCCAGTCCTTGAAGAAGATCTGGGTTCCGTCTCGGGTCGTGAACTCGGCCATGGCGCGCCTCTCTGTTCCTGGATGGAGGCTCTTCTGACTGGAGTTCAACTCTAACAGTGAGAACTCTTACCGGACAAGCCAAGTTTTACTCAACTGACTAGGATATCGCCATGGATATACCAGCCGACCGGCCACGACGCGAGGAGTATGCCGACCAGACCCGCGCCGCAGTGATTGCCGCGGCGCGCCAGCTGTTCGCGGAGAACGGCTTCTTCCAGACCAAGGTCGAGCAGATCGCCAAGCTGAGCCGGGTGTCTCCGGCGACGGTGTACGCGCAGTGCGGCGGCAAGCAAGGCTTGCTGCGATTGCTGATGGACAGCTTTACGCAATCTCAGGTAGTCGCCGAGTCTTACCAGGAGTCACTCACTGCCGCCGACGCGGTCCTCATCATGCAGACCCTGAGCGCCGCCTACCTCCAGATCACCGAGCAGTGGGGCGAC
>DASWUW010000988.1:0-11922 GCA_036406335.1 Trebonia sp. | reverse complement strand
GTCGACGATGCAGTCCAGGTCGGAGTAGTACTCGGAGAAGTTGCCGGCCGGGTCGCGCAGGTACCAGAAGAAATTCGACCCGACGTAGTGGCGCCCGAGGCCCCATACGTGCCGGGCGGGATCGGCCGCCAGCATGGCGGTGGCCCCGCGTCCGACGTCGTCCACGTCGTCGACCTGCCACGACGTGTGGTGCAGGTACGGGACCGGGGCCTGCTGGACCAGGACGTTGTGGTGGTCGGTGGAGCAGCGCAGGAACGCGGCCAGGCCGGGGACGGTGTCGCTGACCTTGAAGCCGAGCCCCCGCTGGAAGAACTCCTGGGAGGCCTGCTGGTCAGTCGACCCGAGGACGACGTGACCGAGCTTGCGCGGGCGGACGGGCCGCTCGCGCAGGACGCCGGGTGCCCGGTGGTCGGTCCGGGCGGTGATTCCCGGGCTGTTGTACCCCGGCACCGGGGTGGGCTCCTGGCGGTAGCGGCCGGCGATCTCAACCTGCACCGTGACCTCGGTGCCGGGGTCGACGGCGCGCACCCCGGTCGCGGTGCGCTCGACTCCGATGCCCAGCGCGCCGAGCGAGGACGCGACGCGGTCCAGGTCGTCCGGGTCGTCGGCGCCGACGCCGAGCCGGACCAGCCGGCGGCGGCCAGCCGGGACGATGCGCAGCTGCTCGCCCCCGTCCACGGTGGCGAACGTATGGTCGTCACCGCCGGTGAGTCCGAACTCGGCGTAGTAGGCGGCGGTCTCCTCGACGTTGGGCACGCCCATCACGATCTGGGTGAGGCGGTGCAGGGGCATGATGGCGGCCTTTCGGGTGACGGCGGCGGCGCCGTGGCGGGAGACGTGATCCGGGGCCGCCGGGAGAGCGGCCTTGAGGTCAGGAAGCGGGGGCGGCGACGAACCGCTGCCGCAGTTCGCCGATGCCGGAGATGTAGCTGACCAGCTCGTCGCCCGGGGCCAGCCAGACCGGCGGAGTGCGGCCCATCCCCACTCCGGAGGGCGTGCCGGTGAAGACGACGTCCCCGGGCAGCAGCGGGATCCGCCGGGACAGCGCGGCCAGCAGCGCGGGCACGGAGAAGATGAGGTCGCGGGTGCGGCCCTTCTGCATCTCGTTGCCGTTGACCGAGCAGCCGAGTTCCAGGTCGTCGGGGTTGTCGAATTCGTCCGGGGTCACCAGCCAGGGACCGGTGGGCCCGAAACCGGGCAGTGACTTGGCCAGGCTGAACTGCGGGGACGGGCCGGAGCCCTGCAGGATCCGCTCGGAGATGTCCTGGCCCGCCGTGAGTCCGGCGACGTGGTCCCAGGCGTCGCTCTCACTGATCCGGAACGCGCGGCGGCCGATGACGGCGACCAGCTCGATCTCCCAGTCGGTGTGCCCGCCGGGCGGCAGCTCGACCTCGGTGACCGGCCCGGTCAGGCAGGTCTGCCACTTGGTGAACAGCACCGTCGGTTCCTCGGGGACGGCGAAGCCGGACTCAGCCGCGTGCTCGGCGTAGTTGAGCCCGATCGCCAGTGACTGCCGGGGCGCCGGCGCGGGCGCGCCGAGGTCGGCCGCCGCGAACGGCTCGGCGGCGTCCAGGGACGCGGCGGCCGCCCAGGCGGCGAATTCCGGCCACTGGTCGTAGACCGCCTGCGGGTCGGCCGGGAAGCGGTCCTGGCTGGCCCGCTGGACGTCGAGGGCCCGGGTGCCGTCGGGGGTGACCAGCACGAGCCGGCCGGCGAGGTTGGCAGTACGCACGAATGGTTCCTTTCGCTGTCGCAATCTGTCAGACCAGCTTGCCGCAGGCCCGGCGGCTCAGATCAGCGGGGTGATGTTGTCCTCCACGCCGAGCAGCGCCTTGCCGTAGACCTCATAGCTGACCTGCGGGGAGACGACCGCGTGGCGGGCGGCGGTGGCTGAGTCGCGCCAGATCCGCTGCAGCGGACTGACGTCGGCGAACGAGCCTGCGCCGTGCGCGTAGAGCAGGATGTCGATCGCGCGGGTGACACACTCGGCGACGTAACCGGTATCCGACCGGATCCGGGCCCGGGTGAGCAGGTCCGGGTAATCGCCCCGGGCCGCCGCCTGGTCGATGTCGTCAGCGGCCCGGAAGGCATGCAGCCGGGCGGTGTCGAGGAGCCGTGCGGCCTCGGCGACCTGCAGCTGGAAGCCGGCGGACTCGGCCTGGGTGGTGAAGAACGTGTAGGAGACCGGCTTCTTCGCGGCCTTGGCGATCACGTAGTCCAGCGCCGCCTGGCCCAGCCCAAGCTGCGGGCCGACCAGCACGAGGGCCAGCACCGGGACGAACGCGGAGCGGTAGAACGGCTCGGTGACCAGGTACTCGGTGGGATAGTCGCCGCCGATCGCCGGCGGCATCAGCAGCACCCGGTGCCCGGGAACGAAGACGTCGTCCGCGATCAGGCAGTTGCTGCCCGATGACCTCATCCCGGCGACGAACCAGGTGTCCTCCAGGCTGAGGTCAGTGCGCGGGATGAGCGCCACGCCCTGGCTGATCACCTCGCCGCTGGCGTCGGTGACCGGGATACCGAGGCCGGCCCAGGTCGCGTGCCAGGACCCGGAGTTGTAGAACCACTTCCCGCTGACCCGCCAGCCGCCGTCGACCTTGACCGCGGTGGAGGTGGGCGCCAGCACTCCCGATACCAGCGTGCCGGGATCGGTGCCGAAGACATCGTCCTGGGCTTGCTGCGGGAACAGCCCCACCAGCCAGTTGCACACGTTGACCAGGGTGACGACCCAGGCGGTGCCGCCGTCGGCCTCGGCCACCGCGGCAGACACCTCGAGCATCGTGCGGGCCGAGGTCTCGTACCCTCCGTAGCGGCGGGGCACCGAGATCTTGAACAGCCCGGCGTCGGTGAGCGCCTTGATGCTCTCTTCCGCCACCCGGCGGTCGGTTTCCCCCTGCTCGGCGTTCGCCGCCAGCAGCGGGTGCAGCGCCCGGGCGCGCGCCACCAGTTCCCCGGCTGACGGCACCACTGTGCCGGCCGGCCGGGCGGGGGCGGACACTGTCGGTGCTGCCTGCGTGGTCGCGTCGGCTTCGGTGTCTACAGCGGCCATCGGTTCTCCTTCGTACGTTGTTGCCGTTGAGCTGAGTTGCCAGGTCGGCGGTGCGGTCAGCGGGCGCACGCGGCGATCATGTCGGTGACCGGGCGCGGCCGGTGTGCGAACCGTGAGTGCGTGCCGAAGGTCCGGTGACCGTACACAAGCGGTGCGGCGGGCCGCGTCTCGGCGTGCACCACCCGGCCGATGAGCAGCAGGTGGTCCCCTCTTCCGGCGGCCTGCTCGAGCTCGCACGCCGCCCAGCCGGCGGCGCAGTCGAGCCGCGGCAGCCCCTGTGCCTGCCGCCAGGCGGCTCCGGCGAACCGGTCCGTCCCGGGCCGCGCGAACCGGGCCGCCAGCTCTTCGTCGGCCGAGCTCAGCACGTTTACGCCGAACCGGCGAGTGGCGAGGATCCGGGTGAGCAGCGCCGAGCGGCGGTCGAGGGCCGCCGTAACGAGCGGCGGGCGCAGTGACAGGGACGCGAACGCGCTCACCGTGGACCCGTGCGGCCCGTCCTGATCGGCGGTGGTGACGATGGTAACCGGAGCGCAGACGGCGGCCATCAGGTCACGGAACACCTGGTCACGCATCCTCAGCTCCAATCACCATGGTGGTTTAATGACCTCAGCCTGAGCGTGACCCGCTCACGTGTCAAGAGTTTGTCATAAATCAGCATGGTGATTTACTGGTACTGGCGCACGACATCCCGTTCCGTCGGCCAGCTGGCCGCAGACCCCTCTGGAGGAGGCACCCGTGGCCCTGGAAGCACCGGCATTCCGCCGGAGTGACTGGCCGCCGCCCGGTTCGCCGCCGGTGGTCACCCGCCCGGAACAGGCGGCCGAGCAGCTGGCCGGACTGGCGTCCGCCGCCGAGCCCGGCACCCGTCTCGGCACCAAGGAGGAGCTGCGGGTGCTGTGCGGGGTGTCGGTGGGCACCTTCAACGAGGCACTGAGGCTGGCCCAGGCGCGCGGCGTGGTCACCGTCCGCGCAGGCCGGGTGGGCGGGCTGTTCGCCAGCCGTCAGTCGCCCCTGGTCCGGCTGGGCAACTCCGTACTCGCCATCGATGACGACGCCACGTCGGTGGCGGACGCGGTGCGCATTCGCGACGCGCTCGACCCGCTGCTGGTTGAGGACGCGGTGCGGCACCGCGGGGCGGATGACCTGGAGGCGCTGCGGCAGGGGCTGGCGCGGATGCGGGCCGCCGCCGACTCTCTGGACGGAACCGGGTTCTTGCGGGCCAACTGGGCCCTGCACGCGCGCCTGGCTGGGATCAGCCCCAACGTGATCCTGCGCTCGTTCTACCTCAGCCTGCTCGACATGATCGAGTCGCACACGCTGACGGTGCGGTCGGTCGACGAACGGCCGCTCCCGGACTACCTGCAAGCCCGCTACCAGCTGCACGCCGACCTGGTGGCGGCGGTCGAGGCCCAGGACGCGGCGCAGGCCCGGGACCTGATCCGGGTACACAGCGCCGTCACGGTGGTCGACGTCACCGACGGCAGCCGGGCGGGCGGCTGATCATGACCGGTTGTCCGGAATCACGTAACGCCGGGGCGTCCATGTCTTCGCAGCCCAGCGGGCCGTCAGGTCCCGTCGAACGGATGATGTCGGGTGACGCCGCGGCTCGGGTGCTCGGCATCGAGCTGGCCGAGTACGGCCCGGGCTGGGCCCGGATGCGGATGCCGGTCACCGGTGCCATGGTCAACGGGCACGGCCTGTGTCACGGCGGCGTCATCTTTACCCTGGCGGACACCGCCTTCGCCTGCGCCTGCAACGGCTGGGGCCCGGTCACCGTAGCGGCGGGAGGCGAGATCACCTTCGTCGCCCCGGCGCGCGCGGGCGAGGTGCTCACCGCCGAGGCCCGCGCCCGGACCCGCTACGGGCGCCACGGCATCTACGACGTCACCGTTACCCGCGACGGCCAGGTCGTCGCGGAATTCCGCGGCCGCAGCCAGGAGACGCGCCCGCCCGGACCTGGCGCCCGCCCGGGCTAACGGCGTCAGGAGCCCAGCCGGGCGACGGCGTCGGCCACGCTCGCGGCCACCGGGATCACGGCGCTCACGCCGGTCATGCTGAGCACCTGGGCGACCTCGCCGTGCGGGGAAGCCAGCACCAGCAGCCCGCCGCCGTCGGCCAGGACCCGGCGCACCCCCATCAGGACCCCGATGCCGGCCGAGGCCATGAACCCCACGCCGCCTAGGTCCACCACGACGCGCGTCGCGCCGTCGGACAGCACCCCCGCTAGGTCATCCCGGAACCGCTGCTCCGTGCTCGCGTCGATGGCCCCGGCGACCGAGACCACCGCGTACCCCCGCTCATGCGAAACAGAGCAGGTCAGTGGCTGGTCGCGAGCCACCAGCGGATCTTCACTCACGAGCCTAGTTACCTCGCTGGGGGGACGCTGAGGCCGGGACACAGTAGTGCCCAGAACCTTACAACAAGGTTACGGGGGAGACGGGCCTGTCGGGCTAGTCCAAGCGCAGGCGGCCTGATGGCCGGCCCGGCGCCCGCCCGCGGCTGAGCGCGGGCAGAGCAAACGTCAGGCGGTCTTTCAGGAAAAGGGGCTATTTTCTGGTCATGGACGAGTTCAGGGCGCGCCGCATCGTCGACGCCCTCCGCGACCGGGGCGTCAACGCTCACCTGCTGCGGGGGACCACCGAGTTCGGTATCCGGGTCACGCTGCCCGGCGGCCGCGAGGCGGAATGGGACAACGACGGCACCGCGAGTCTTGAGGCCCAGGTCATGCGGGACGGCATGCTGGTCGGCTACGTCCCCACCATCGAGGGCTCGGAAGACTTCGACGAACTTCAGGTCATCGACGCCATCGCCCGCACCGACTACGACCAGCCCGTCGCCCGCCAGCGGGCCGACGCCCCGCCGCCGGGTCCCGCTCTCATCCGTGAAGGCGGCTTGTTCCGCCGCTTCCGCGACGGCTTCCGCTACCGCTGAGTTCACCCGGCACCGTTCGTCGTACCGGGTGACACCGGGCGCCGCGGGCGCCCGGCCTGCGCGAAGGGGAGACGGCATGCCGATCGCCGAGCTGGCCAGCGTCCCGATGTGGTACGACGAGCGCGGTGACGGCGACCCGCTGGTGCTGCTGCACCCGGGCGGCGCCGGGATCGACTCCCGGGCTCTGGAGCCCAGCCTGGAGGCGTTGTCGCGGCGGTTCCGCGTCTACGCGCCCGAGCAGCGGGCCCACGGGCGCACCCCGGACGTCGACGGCCCGCTCCGTTACCAGGACATGGCGCGGGACACCGCCGCCTTCATCGACCAGGTCATCGGCCGCCCCGTGCACCTGCTCGGCTACAGCGACGGAGCCGTGGTGGCCCTCATGACCGCACTGGCCCGTCCCGGCCTGGTACGCCGGCTGGTGCTTGCGGCCGGCGTCTTCCACCGTGACGGCTGGGCGGCCGGGGTTCTCGAGGGCGAACCGCCGGAGATGTTCCGGCACAGCTACGGCGAGGTGTCGCCCGACGGGCCCGGGCACTACGACGTGGTGGTGGCCAAGCTGGCGGCGATGCACGCCCGCGAGCCCGCGCTCACCCGGCGTGAGCTGGGCGGGCTTACCTGCCGGACCCTGGTGATGGCAGGCGACGACGACGAGGTCCGCCTAGAGCACACGGCCGCGCTGTACCGGTCCCTCCCGGCGGGCGAGCTCGCGGTCGTGCCCGGCACTTCGCACGGACTGCTGGCGGAGAAGCCGGACCTGTGCCACTGGCTGATCACCGATTTCCTGACTCAAGACCCGGTGCTGACCTTTGCGCCGATCCGGCGGGCCGGACGCTCCGCCTGATACAACAGTGCTGGTTGCCGTTCTGGCCCACCCTCCCCGGTCACGGCGGGCTATCGTACGTTTACGCCTGACTCGGGTGAGCGGCGGACTGGTCAGTGCAGTTCCGGGACTTGAGGGGAGGAAAATCAGGTGGCGTTCGCGGCAGGGGCCGGACCGGGATCAAGTCCGGCCGAGACGTTCGCCGCCGATCAGGAGGTCGGGCGCGACCTGTCCGCGGTGGACTGGGCGGCTACTCCGCTGGGTCCGCCCGCGTCCTGGGCGCAGAGCCTGCAGACCGCGGTGGACATCCTGCTGTCGTCCCGCTTCTCCATGTGGATGGCCTGGGGCCCGGAGCTGACGTTCTTCTGCAACGCCGCCTACCGGCCCACCCTGGGCCGTAAGTACCCGTGGGCGCAGGGCCAGCCCGCCCGCCAGGTGTGGGAGGAGATCTGGGACGACATCGGCCCGCGGATCGAAACCGTGCTGGCCACCGGGAAAGCGACCTGGGACGAGGCGCTGCTGCTGTTCCTGGAGCGGTCCGGCTACCCGGAGGAGACCTACCACACCTTCTCCTACAGTCCGCTGCGCGACGACGCCGGCGCCGTGATCGGCATGCTGTGCGTGGTCAGCGAGGATACCGACCGGGTCATCGGCGAGCGCCGGATGGCGACCCTGCGCGACCTGGGCTCGGACCCGAGCGTGGTGCGTACCGAGCAGGAGACGCTCGAGTTCGCCGGACGGCAGCTGGACCGCAACCGGCGGGACCTGCCGTTCACCCTGACCTACCTGTTCGACAGCGAGAAGTCCGCCGCCCGGCTGGCCGGGAGCACTGGCATCGACGCCGGGCACCCGGCCGCCCCGGCCATCCTCGCGGCCGGGGACCCGGACCCGGTGTGGCCCGCCGAGGTGCTCCTGCGCGGCGAGTCCGCGCTGGTGGACACCGGCGGCGCCCGGTTCGCCGGGTTGCCCGCCGGGGAGTGGAGCGAACCGCCGGCCCAGGCGCTCATCACACCGCTGGCCCGCCACGGCGGTGCCCCGTACGGGTTCCTGGTGGCTGCCCTGAACCGGTACCGGTCCCTGGACGAGGGCTACCGTGCGTTCGTCGGCCTGGTCAGCGGGCATCTCGCGGCCGGGGTCGCCAGCGCCCGCAGCTACCGGGACCAGCAGCTCCGGGCGGAGGAGCTCGCCGAGCTGGACCGGGCCAAGACCGCGTTCTTCTCCAACATCAGCCACGAGTTCCGGACCCCGCTGACGCTGATCATGGGACCGGTGCAGGAGTTGCAGCGCCTGCTGGCGGAGGCCAGCCCGGCCGTGCGCGAGGAGCTGGAGGTCATCAGCCGCAACGGCCTGAGGCTGGGCAAGCTGGTCAACGCGCTGCTGGACTTCTCCCGCATCGAGGCCGGGCGCATGCAGGCGAGCTACGAGCCGGCCGACATCGCGCAGGTGACCGCCGAGCTGGCCAGCGTCTTCCGGTCCGCAGTAGAGCGGGCCGGGCTGGACTTCGCGGTGGACTGCCTCCCGCTGCCCGAGCCGGTCTACCTCGACCTCGGGATGTGGGAGAAGGTGGTGCTGAACCTGCTCAATAACGCGCTCAAGTTCACCTTCGACGGCTCCGTCCGCATCGCCGTCCGCGCACAGGACGGCCAGGCGGTCATCACGGTCGCCGATACCGGCATCGGCGTCCCCGAGCAGGAAATACCGCGGCTGTTCGAGCGGTTCCACCGCATCGAGAACGCCCGTTCCCGTTCCAATGAGGGCAGCGGCATCGGGCTGGCCCTGGTCCAGGAGCTGGTCCAGCTGCACGGCGGTACTGTTACCGTCGCCAGCACCGAGGGCGCGGGCACCGTGTTCACCATCCGGCTGCCCTTCGGGCACGCTCACCTGCCCGCCGGTACCCTCGTCCCGGCCGGCCGCACGGCGGCGGTCTCCGCCATCGCCGCCCCTTTCGTTCAGGAAGCCCTGCGCTGGCTGCCGGGACCGGCGGCTGGCGACGGTCCGGGGGAGGAGATCGCGCCCGGATACGACCCGGATTCCGCGGCCCGGACCCGCGGCGCACTGCCCGCACGGGTGCTGGTCGCCGACGACAATGCCGACATGCGCGAGTACCTGGCCCGGCTCCTGCGCACGGCCGGCTATCAGGTCACCGCGGTCACCGACGGGCAAGCGGCACTGGACGCCGTCCGCGCTGAGACCCCGGACCTGGTGGTCAGCGACGTGATGATGCCTCGGCTGGACGGCCTGGCCCTGGTAGCCGCCCTGCGGGCCGACGCGCGCACCGCGGCCGTGCCGGCGCTGCTGCTGTCGGCGCGGGCCGGGCAGGAGGCGTCCATCGAGGGCCTGCGGGCAGGCGCCGACGACTACCTGGTCAAGCCGTTCTCCGCGGTGGAACTGCTGGAGCGGGTCCGCTCCAACCTGGGAATGGCCCGGTTCCGGAACCGGGAGGCGCAGTTCCGCCGCACCCTGATCGACTCCCTCCAGGAAGGCTTCTTCGTCACCGACGAGGAAGGTACCATCCTGGAGGCCAACCAGGCCTTTCTCGCGCTGGTGGGCTACAGCCAGGACGGCCTGCCGTTCCGCTGGCCCCATCCCTGGGTGCCGGACCCCGATGCCGACCCGGAGGGGTGGGCGCCGGCCGCGCAGGCGCTCGCCGATTACCAGCGCAACGGCGGCGGCCGGTACACGATCCAGGTGCGGCACCGCGACGGGCCCGCCGTCTGGCTGGCCTGCAGCTCGGCCAGCCTGCCCAGCCAGGACGGGCGCGGACGGCTGTTCGTCGGCACCGCGCGCGACGTGACCGCGGAGCGGCTGGCCACGCAGCGCGAAGCCACCCTGGCCGGCTTCGCCGCCGCCCTGGCCGCGACCGGGGAAATCTCCGAGATGCTGACCACGGCCGCGCGCGAGATCGCCGCCGCGGTACACGCCGCCCAGGTAACGGCTGGGCTGTGGTCCTCCGACGACAATCTCGCGATCACCGGCTGGCCCCGGCACGCCTCCATCCAGGGCACCCCGCTGGCGGTGGCCCGGGCGCTGGATAGCGTCCGGCACCAGCCGGCCGCCTCGGTCGCGGTGCTGCCCGGCGACGAGGACTCCGTCCTGCTCGCCGCTCCGCTCGACGGGACCGGCTCCTCCGCCATCGCCGCGCAGTTCCCTCCCCGACGGCCGCTCGGCCCCGAGGTCCGGGAACTGTTTTCCGTGCTCACCAGCCACCTGGCCCAGGTACTGGCCAAGGCCAGAGACTACGAGCAGGCCCGCACCGTCGCGCTCACCCTCCAGCACGCCATCCTTGCCCCGACCGAACTGCCGCACGGATTCGCCGCCCGGTACACCCCGGCAGTTCCCCCGCTCGAGGTGGGCGGCGACTGGTACGACGTGATCCCGCTGCCCGGGCACCGTACCGGCGTCGTGGCCGGCGACTGCGTCGGCCGCGGGCTGCCCGCCGCCGCGGTCATGGGCCAGCTTCGCTCGGCTAGCCAGGCCGTCCTGCTGCGCGCTCCCGGCCCGGCCGAGGCGCTCTCCGACCTGGACACTTTCGCCAGCCGGATCCCGGGCGCGGAGTGCGCCACCGTGTTCTGCGCGATCCTCGATCCCGAGGCCGGGACGGTCACCTACAGCTGCGCCGGCCACCCGCCGCCCATCCTGGTTACCGACGGGGAGAGCTACCGCCTGCTCGACCAGGCCCGGTCCCTGCCGCTGGCCATGCTGCCCGCCGACTGGCGGCGCAGCCAGGCGACGGCTACCCTGCCGCCCGGGGCCACCCTGATGCTGTACACCGACGGGCTGGTCGAGCGGCGGAACCAGCCGCTGGACACGGGAATCGACGCCGCGGCGGTCACGGTGGTCAAGCACGCCGATCACCATCCCGACGACATCGCGGACCATGTCATGGCGGCGATGACGCCGGCCTCCGGCTACGAGGACGACGTCGCCGTGCTGGTCTACCGGCACCCGCCCGCCCCGCTTACCGTCCAGGTCGCGGCGGACGAGCCGTCCTGCCTGGCCTACATCCGGGCCCGGCTGCGCCAGTGGCTGCCGGCCGCGGGTATCGGGGACCGGGAAGCGACCGACATCATGATCGCGGCCGGCGAAGCCACCGCCAACGCGGCCGAGCACGCCACCGCGGGCCGCCCGGCCGACGCGCCGCCGGTCGGGATCACCCTCACCGCCCGGGTGACCCGCGCCCTGGTGGAGCTGACCGTCGCGGACACCGGCACCTGGCGGTCCCCGCCTACCGAACGCGAACCCGCACCGGGCACCCGGGGCCACGGGGTGATCTTCATGCACGCCCTGATGGACGATGTCACCATCCACTCGTCACGGCACGGGACAACGGTGACCTTGACCAAGGAGCTGAATCCGTGACCGATGACGCCAGCCCGGCCTGCGCCGATCCTGGGCGCCCCGCGGGGAGCGGCGCTCCGGCCGCCATTCCGCCGTCGCCGTTTAAGTTCTTGCTCGCCGTTGCGGGTGAACCCGCCGTCCTGCGCGCCACCGGTGACATCGACCTGACCAACGTCGAGGAGTTCCAGGCCGCGCTGGACGAGGCGGCCGCCGCCTCCGGCGCCGTCACCGCCGACCTGACCGCCGTCACCTACTGCGACAGCGCCACGATCCGGGCCCTGATCATCACCGCCCGGCGCGCCCGGCTCACCATCCGGGTCAGCGCGACGGGTCCCCTCAGCGGAACTCTGTTCAAAGTCTCCGGACTGGACCAGATCGCTGCCGTGGTGACGCTCGGCTAGCGTGGCCGACTTCCGGGACGCACGGCACGAGGACCGGCCGGCCATCGTTGCCGTGGGAGGCCGATGACATCCTCGGCGCGGAACGCGAGACCGCCGTAGACGCGGCGTACCAGGCGGCATTTGCGCAGATTCAGTCCGATCCGCTCAGCCGGCTCGTCGTCGCCGAGGCCGACGGGATGGTCGCCGGGACGCTGCAGCTGAATCTGCTGCCCGGGCTGAGCAGTCACGGCATGCTGCGGGCGCAGATCGAGGGAGTCCGCGTCGCGGCCCCGCACCGCGGCCGCGGACTCGGCCAGGCGATGATCGAGTGGGCGATCGGGCAGGCCCGCGAACAGGGCGCAGGCCTGGTCCAGCTGACCTCGGACAAGCACCGCTGCGAC
>DASWUW010000987.1:0-3554 GCA_036406335.1 Trebonia sp. | reverse complement strand
GCGAACGGCTGGCGCGCTGGCGCCTGGTGATCGGCAACGAGGCCGAACAGGCCTGCGGCCCGCTGGCCGGGCCGGCCTTCGAGATGGACCAGGCCCTGACCGCGCACTACGATTCGCAGGGCAGCGCCGGCGGACTGGGCGGCGCCGGCCCGCGCGGCGGCCGCGGCGGCTCGCGGCCCAGCGTCGCGCGCTGGCTGGGCGACATCCGCCAGTACTTCCCCTCGACCATCGTCCAGGTGATGCAGCGGGACGCGATCGACCGGCTGAACCTGCGGCAGCTGCTGTTGGAGAAGGAGATGCTGGAGACCGTCGAGCCGGACGTGGACCTGGTCGGCACGCTGCTGTCGCTGAAGGCGATCATGCCGGAGACAACCAAGGCGACGGCGCGGATCGTGGTCGCCAAGGTGGTCGCCGAGATCGAGCGGCGCATCGCCGCGCGGACCCGGGCCGCGGTCGCCGGCGCGGTCAACCGGGCCACCCGGACCCGGCGGCCCAAGCCGCGCGACATCGACTGGAACCGGACCATCGCCGCCAACCTGTCCCGCTACCTTCCGTCGCACCGCACCGTCGTCCCGGAGCGCCTGGTCGGTTACGGGCGGCGGCAGCAGCTGGTGGCGCGGGACATCGTGCTGGCCATCGACCAGTCCGGGTCGATGGCGCCGTCGGTGGTCTACGCGTCGGTGTTCGGCGCGGTGCTGGCGTCGCTGCGGTCGGTGCGGACATCGGTGGTGGCCTTCGACACCGCCGTGGTCGACCTGACGCCGCTGCTGGCCGACCCGGTGGACGTGCTGTTCGGCACCCAGCTGGGCGGCGGCACCGACATCAACCAGGCGGTGGCCTACTGCGAGAGCCTCATCACCCGGCCCCGCGACACGATCCTGGTGCTGATCTCCGACCTCTACGAGGGCGGGGACGCGGCGGCGATGCTGGCCCGGCTGGGGGCGCTGCGGGCGGCGGGCGTGTGCGTGGTGGCGCTGCTCGCCCTGTCCGACGCCGGGGCGCCGTCTTACGACGCGGGGAACGCCGCCACGCTGGCCGCGCTTGGCGTGCCCGCGTTCGCCTGTACCCCGGACGCGTTCCCAGGCCTGCTCGCGGTGGCGATCGAGGGCGGCGATGTCGGGGCGTGGGCGCAGCAGGAAGAACTCGCCGGACGGCACGCGGCCCGCTGACCGGGCCGGGTGAACGCGGCTCGGGTCATTCGCACCGCCGTTTGAGGGCCGGACCGGAATCCTCTCCAGTCCGGCCCCTCGTCCTTCGGCGGGCGCCAGGACAGCTGGTCAGGCCTTGGCGTGCGCCTTGGCCTCGTCAATCCAGGTCTGGCACTCGTGCTCGGACAGGCCGACCACCGCGCCGTGCCGCGTCTCGATCATCTCCTTGAGGTGCTTCGCGTTGCGGTGGCCGAGTTCCTTGATCGAGTCGATACCGATGCTCTTGAGCATCTCGGCGTATTTAGGGCCAATGCCTTTGAGTTCGGCCAGGTCATTGTCTACGGGCATGGTTGCAGAGCCTCCTTTGGCGTGTGTTACCTCAGCTGTCTTCCCTCCGGGAGGCGGATCGAACACCGGTGCGGGACCGTAAACAATTTTCTGGGCGGCCCGCCGGCCTGCGACAGTAGCCAGGTGCCGCACAGCGAAGACCCGGCCGCGGAGCGGATCTGGCGGGCCCTGCCGCCCGGGACCCGGGAAGCCCTGGAACGCGGCCTGTCCCCGACCGACCTGCAGACCCTGCTGCTCGCGGTGGCCCGGACCCGGGCGGGCCAGGTCAGGCCCGCCGACGTGCTGCGCCGGTGGCGCAGTGACCGGTTCGTCCGGCCCGCGGCGACCGACGCCCGCCGCCTGGCCGCCGTCGAGGCCCGGCTGTGGCAGCTGCTGCCGGCCGGGTTCGCCGGCCTCGAGCTGTCCCCGGTGACGCCCCTGGGCACCTGCGGCGCGGTCGGCCCGGTCAGCCAGAACCGGGTCGTCGCCACCATCCGGAATACCGAGGTGGTCAGTGACTCCACCAACGTCCTGGCCCTCGAGGCGGCAGCGCGGCGGCGCGGCCAGCCTAAAGACGGCCAGGTCGACCTGGCCGCCTGTCACCGCCTGCTCCGGGCCCAGGACTTCGGTCCCGGGGCGGCCGCCCACTTCAGGCTGTTCACCCTGGTCTCCAGCGCCCGGGACCGCGGCTCGGGCCGCACCGAGGCCGACATGCTGACCCGGCACCTGGCCTACTGGCTGGACGTGCTCGCCGCCCTGGTTCCGCACCGGCAGCCGCAGGTCGAGCTGACCGTGTCCGGCCGTCCGGTGCTCGCGGAACGGCTGGCCGATACCGTCCGCCCGGCCCTCGGCGGCCGGGCGGTCCTCCTGGCGGACCGGCCGGACCGGACCCGGGGCCGGGGGTACTACGCCGGCTTCGCCCTGCGGGTCACCGCCGGCCAGGGCGCAGGCCGAGACCGGGTCGAGCTGGGCGACGGCGGGCTCACCACCTGGACCGCCCGGCTGACCCAGAACGCCAAGGAGCGCTGCCTCGTCTCGTGCATCGCCACCGAGCGCCTCGCCGCCCTGGCCGAACCGGATACCCCGGTCACCGGCTGACCGCGGCGGCGCGCGCTGGTCAGCTCAACCGGCCCACTGGCCGATCGCCGCGGCGACGTGACCGCCGTCGCCCGCGCACCACCACCCGGGCACCCCGCTGCGTTCCCGCGCGTGCACGCCGAGCGCCTGCGCCGGGCATACCGGCCAGACGCGCCGCAGCGCCTCCATAACCGCGTCCTGGGCTTCACCGGCCACCGCCAGCAGAGCCGACACGGCGTCGCGGCCGTCGGCCGGGGCGATACCGCTCGTGCCGCCGTGACCGCCCTGGTACGCCACGAACGCGTGCGGCGACCATTCGGGAATCGCGAGCCGGGCCGGGCCGGGCAATCCGGTCACCCGCAGGTCCGCCCGCGCCCGTTCCAGGGCCGCTTCCAGGGCCGTGAACCTCTCCGGAGCCAGATCGAATCCCGGCTCGAAGTGACGCGACAGTACCTGCCGGGACACCTCGCCCGGCCCCTAGGGCGGCCAGGCGCCGCTTGACCGCGGGCGCGGCGGTGTTCAGGTCGGCCCAGAGCGTCCCGGGGCTGAGCGCGGCCAGGGAGGCCTCGAGCGCGGCCACCGACTCGCTGGCCTGGTTGACGCTCAGCACCAGGTCAGCGCCGGTCACCGCCTCCGCGTCACCGCCCGTGCCGGTGACCCCGCCGGGGGCGGGCACCTTCGGGTCGTAGCCCCGGACCACGGCCCCGGCCGCCGCCAGGTCCCGGGCGAGCAGCGAACCCGCCTCGCCGAAGCCGAGCACCGCGATGATGTCGCTCACTGGCCGCTCCGCCCGCCACCGCTCGCCGGACGCACTTCCCGCGCCGTCCCCGGTCCGCGCCGGCGGCCGGCCTTCCCCGGTTACGGGGCGCCGCGCAGGTCGCCGCGCAGCTCCGCCAGGCTCTGCGCGCTATCGAAGCCGAGCGAGACGGCGGGCTCGGGCGTCTCGTCCGGCACCAGGGCACCCGCCTCCCGGAAGTACTCGCTGATCAGCGTGCGCTGACG
>DASWUW010000986.1:0-7801 GCA_036406335.1 Trebonia sp. | reverse complement strand
CTGCAGGCGCACCTGATCACCCGGATCGGGCCCAACGTCAATCTGGGGAACGTCTCCGCCCGGGGGGTCATCGGCCTGGAGACGCTCCGGCTCGGGCTGCGCTCCGACACCCTGGCCACCTTCGAGTAACCGTACTAGTGAGGCAAACCGTGCGCACTGCTACCGATGTCTTCCACCTGGCCATCCCCGCCCACGACCTGGACGAGGCCCGGGAGTTCTACGTCACCAAGCTGGGCTGCAAGCTGGCCCGGCGGTACGACGACCGGATCACCCTGGATTTCTTTGGCGACCAGGTCGTCTGCCACCTGACTCCCGGGGAGCCGGCCGCGCCCGGGAGCCTGTACCCCCGGCATTTCGGCGTCACGTTCCGCGCGGCGGCGGACTTCGAGGCCCTGCACGCCTGCGCGGTGGCCAGGAAGATCCCGTTCTACCTGGACATAGCGCCGCGGTTCGCGGGCCTGACGGAGGAGCACCGTACCTTCGTGCTGGTCGACCCGGCCGGGAACCTGCTCGAGTTCAAGCACTACAACGACCCCCGGATGATGTACTAAATGGACGCCGGTCCCACCGGGATACGCGCCTGGATCGAGGAGGCGGCCGCCCGGCACGGCGATGACGTCTACCTCGCCGACGCCCGCGGCCCGGAGACGCTGACCTACGCCGGGCTGCTTGACGTGGTGCGCGCGACCGAGCGCGGCCTGGACGAGGCGGGGCTGCCGCGCGGCGCGCGGGTCAACGTCCGGCTGGGTGACCCGCTCCGCTACGCGACTGCCCTGGTCGCGCTTATCGCGGCCGGCCGGGTCGCGGTCCCGCTGGACCCGGGAGCCCCCGACCCGGATATCGCCCGGGTGCTCGGCGTCGCCCGCCCGGCCGGCCGGGTGACCGAGCCCGGTGCGGGTCCGGGCGAAGCCCCGCTGCCGTTCGGGATCACCGCCTTCGACCGGTCGCCGGTGACCACGGACGAGACCGGCGGCGGGATCTTCCTCTGCACCAGCGGCACCACGGGAACGCCCAAGGGGATCTTGCTGCGCGAGACGCAGCTGGCCCACGTGGCCGCCAGCGTGGTCGACTGGCACCAGTTCACCCGGGCCGACCGCGGCTACTGCTCGCTGCCCCTGTTCCACGTGAACGCCGAGGTCGTCGGCGTGCTGGCCACGCTGCGGGCCGGGGCCTACCTGGCGGTGGACCGCACGTTCAGCCGCCGCGGGTTCTGGGAGCTGATCGCCGGACGCCGGATCACCTGGATCAACGCGGTGCCCGCGATCATCTCGATCCTGGCCCTGGACCCGCCCGCCGAGCCGCCGGCCCGGCTGCGCTTCGTCCGCTCGGCCTCGGCGCCGCTCCCGCTGGCCGCGCTCGAACGGTTCGAGCAGGCTCTCGGCGTGCCGGTCATCGAGACCTACGGGATGACCGAGGCGGCCAGCATGATCACCGCCAACCCGCTGGACGGGCCGCGCAAGCCCGGATCGGCCGGGCAGGCGGCCGGCTCGCAGGTCCGCATCGGTGCGGCGGCCGGCCCCAAGGAGGTCGGGCCGGTGCTGATCCGCGGGGCGGGCGTGATCACCGGGTACGCCTCGGGCGGGCGCCCCGGCGCGATCGACCCGGGCGGCTGGCTGGACACGGGCGACCTCGGCTACCTGGACTCCGAGGGGTACCTGTTCCTCGTGGGCCGCATCGACGACGTGATCAACCGGGGCGGGGAGAAGATCTACCCCCGCGAGATCGAGGAGATCCTGCTGGCCCAGCCGGGCGTCCGCTCGGCGGCGGTCACCGGCGCGGCCGACGCCGTGCTGGGCGAGAAGCCGGTCGCCTACGTCGTGCCGGACAGCGGCGCCGCCCCGGACGAGATCGAGGAACGGCTGCGCGCGGCCTGCGCCCAGCGGCTGCCGCGGCACAAGCAGCCCAGCGAGTTCTGGCTGGTGGACGAGCTGCCGCTCGGGCCGACAGGGAAGATCTCCCGGCGACTGCTGAAGAAAGCGGTGGCCGCGCAGTCGTGAGCTCCCGGCCGCATATCGTCGCGTTCGACGCCATCCGGCTGGTCATCATGGTGTTCGTGGTCAGCGTGCACACGCTGTCCTTCGCCGGCGGGGCCGTCACCCTGAGCGTCGGCGCGGTCACCACTGTCTTCCACACCAGCCGCGAGCTCTTCCTGCTGCTGACCGCGCTGGTGCTGACCTACAACTACGGGAAGCGCGATCACCTGGCGGCCGGGAAATTCTGGGGGCGCCGGTTTTACCTGGTGGTACCCGCCTACGTGGCCTGGTCCGCCGTCTACTACGCGGCCGACGGCCGCACCCGGGGCGGCTTCCCGGGCGCGTTCCAGCATGACCTGGAGATGGCCGGCGCCCGCTACCACCTGTACTTCCTGCTGGTCAGCATGCAGATCTACGCCCTCTTCCCGCTGATCCGGTGGGCCCTGCGCAAGACCGAGCGGTTCCACGCCTGGGTGTTCGGCGTCGCGCTGGCCTACCAGGTGTGGCTGACCATCGGGCTGCACTACAAGGTCGGCCGGGACGGGAACGGGATGCTGGCCCAGTTCCTGAACGCGGCCGGGCAGGGCTACTGGATCGACACCTACGTCTTCTACGTCGTGGCCGGCGCGCTGGCGGGCTGGCACTTCGAGAAGCTCTGCGCGGTGACCCGCCGCTGGCTGAGCAGCGGCGGGCGGGCCGCCGCGGTCGCGGCGGGCGGCGTGGCCGCGGGGATCGGGGTCTTCCTGATCGAGACCCAGGTCTACGGGGCGACGCCCGCCAGCGCCAGCGCGGTCTTCCAGCCGGTGGTCATCTTCGAGGCGATCGCCTTCGGCTGGGCGCTGCTCGGCGCCGGGCTGCTGTGGAGCGACCGGGGGGCACCGGGCCGGAAGTTCGCCGCGGCCGGCTCGGCCAGCTCGTTCGGCATCTACCTGGCCCACCCGCTGGTCCTGCAGGTCCTGCTGCTCACCGCGGGCGCCAGCCTCTTCGGGACCCGGAACGGCCTGGTCGGTGACCTGCACCGCCTCCCGCACTCCAGCCTCGAAGTCGTCATCCTGCTGCTGGTCGCGCGGTGCCGCTGATCTACGCCGTCTCCTGGGTGGCCGCCTCCGGGCTGCGGCGCACCTGGTTCAGCCTCCCGCTGACCGGGCGCGAGTACAGGGGGGAATGCCTGTCCCGGCGCACGGCGGTGACCCTGGCCGCGGTCGCGGTGGTGGCCGGCGCCAGCGGCATCGCCGGGGTGCAGATCGACCAGGCGGCCACCCGCACGATGAATACCGCCACCTCCGGCCTGCCGGTGGGCAGCCTGACCCGCAGTTACACGGTGCTCACCCCGGCCAAGACCACGCTGGCGGCGTCGGCGCCGATCATCGTGATGCTGTCCGGGCTCAACGCCGAGCAGGACCAGGAGATCAGCCGGGACGAGTTCACCCCCTACGTGCAGGCGGGCGACGCCGAGGTGGTCTACCCGCTGGCCTACCGGGAGTCGTGGAACGCCGGCGGCTGCTGCTCCTGGGCGTCGGCGGCCAAGGTGAACGACACCGGGTTCATCTCGGCGCTGGTCAAGAAGATCGACCCGGGTCACACCCGCCCGGTCTACCTGGTGGGCTACAGCAACGGGGGCCGCCTCGCCTACACCATCGCGTGCCAGGACCCGCTGCTGTTCGACGGCATCGCCGCGGTGAAGGCGGACCCGCTGCCGGGGTGCAACGTCACCTTGCCGCAGAAAATCCTCCAGGTGGCGTCTACCGACGATGCGGACGTGCCCTACGCCACCGGGGAGAAGGGCAACTTCCGGGAGTCGCCGGCCGCCCTGGTACAGAACACCGACCTGAAGTTCGCCGACGTGTGCTCGGCCAGGTCAGACCGCTCGTCCGAGGGGAACCTGACCCTGACCACCTGGGCGGACTGCGCCAAGGGGGCGAGCGTCACGTTCGCGGTGTACAGCGCGGGCGAGCACAGCTGGCCCCGGGGGCCGGTCAGTAACCCGGCCGCGTCGCAGGTGGTCTGGGCCTGGATCAGCAACACGGTCACGGTGCCGCCGCTACCTGATCGCTGACAATCCGCTGCCCCGTCCGCCCTAGGATGGAGCCTATGCCGATAACCCGCGACGAGGTCGCTCACCTGGCCCGGCTCTCCCGGCTCGCGCTCAGCGACGAGGAGCTGGACCACCTTGCCCCGCAACTCGAGGCGATCATCGCGTCGGTCGCGCAGGTGCAGGAGGTCGCGGCGGACGGCATCCCGCCCACCACGCACGCGACCGGCCTGGTCAACGTGTTCCGGGCCGACGAGCCAGTGCCCTGCCTGACCCCCGAGCAGGCCCTGTCCGGCGCGCCCGCGGTCGAACTGCAGCGGTTCAAGGTCCCGCGGATCCTGGTCGAGGAGTGAGGCAGGACAGATGAGCGAGCTAATCAAGAAGACCGCGGCCGAGCTGGCCGCCGCCGTTGCCTCCGGAGAGGCATCCGCGGTCGAGGTCACCCAGGCGCACCTGGACCAGGTCGCCGCGGTAGACGGCCAGGTCCACGCGTTCCTGCACGTCGCCACCGGCGACGCACTGGCCCAGGCGCGCGCGGTCGACCGCCGCCGGGCGGCGGGCGAGCCGCTCGGCCCCCTCGCCGGGGTGCCGGTCGCGGTCAAAGACCTGTTCGCCACCGTCGGGATGCCGACCACCTGCGGGTCGAAGATCCTCGACGGCTGGGTACCGCCGTACGAGTCGACCGTGACCCGGCGGCTGCGCGACGCGGGCGCCGTCCTGCTCGGCAAGACCAACATGGATGAGTTCGCGATGGGCTCCTCCACCGAGAACTCCGGCTTCGGCCCGTCGCACAACCCCTGGGACCTGACCAAGGTGCCGGGCGGCTCCTCCGGCGGCTCGGCCGCCGCCGTCGCCGCCTACGAGGCCCCGCTGGCCCTCGGCACCGACACCGGCGGCTCGATCCGCCAGCCGGCCGCGGTGTGCGGCATCGTCGGGGTCAAGCCCACCTACGGCGGGAACTCCCGCTACGGAGTCGTCGCGTTCGCCTCCTCACTGGACACCCCGGGACCGTTCGGGCGGACTGTGCTTGATGCCGCGCTGCTGCACGAGGTTATGTCCGGGCACGACCCGATGGACTCCACCTCGATCGCCGCCCCGGTGCCGCCGGTGGTCGAGGCGGCCCGGCACGGCGACGTGGCCGGGCTGCGGATCGGCATCGTCGCCGAGTTCTCCGGCGACGGCTACCAGCCGGGCGTGATGGGCCGGTTCACCGAGGCGGTCGAGCTGCTCGAGTCGCTGGGGGCCAAGGTCACCGAGATCAGCTGCCCGCACTTCAAGTACGCGCTGCCCGCCTACTACCTGCTGGCGCCCAGCGAGGCGTCGTCCAACCTGGCCCGGTTCGACGGCATGCGCTACGGGCTGCGGGCCGGCGGCGGCTCGGCCGAAGAGGTCATGGCGGCGTCCCGCGCGGCCGGCTTCGGCGCGGAGGTCAAGCGCCGGATCATGCTCGGCACCCACGCGCTGTCCAGCGGCTACTACGACGCCTACTACGGCAAGGCCCAGCAGGTGCGCACGCTGATCGTCCGGGACTTCGAGGCCGCCTTCACGCAGGTGGACGTGCTGATCTCCCCGCCCACGCCGACCACCGCGTTCGCCATCGGCGAGCGCGCGGACGACCCGATGGCGATGTACCTGGCCGACCTGTGCACGATCCCGTCCAACCTGGCCGGGAACGCGGCCCTCTCCGTGCCCATCGGGCTGGCGCCCGAGGACGGCCTGCCGGTCGGCCTGCAGGTCATGGCGCCGCCGCTGGCCGACGACCGGCTGTACCGGGTAGCGGCGGCGGTCGAGGCGGCGCTCGACGAGCGCCGGGGACATCCGCTGCTGACCGAGGCGAAGGGGCTCGCATCATGACCGTGACCTACGAAGAGGCGCTGCAGAAGTACGAGCCGCTCTTCGGGCTCGAGACGCACGTCGAGCTGGGCACCGTGACCAAGATGTTCTGCGGCTGCATCACAACCTTCGGCGCGGAGCCGAACACGCATACCTGCCCGGTCTGCCTGGGGCTGCCCGGCTCGCTCCCCGCGGTAAACGGGCGGGCCATCGAGTACGCGATCAAGATCGGGCTGGCGCTGAACTGCTCGATCGCCTCCTGGTGCCGGTTCGCCCGGAAGAACTACTTCTACCCGGACATGCCCAAAAACTTCCAGATCTCCCAGTACGACGAGCCGCTGTGCACCGAGGGATACCTGGACGTGGTCATCGGCGGCAAGACCGTGCGGGTCGGCATCGAGCGGGTGCACCTGGAGGAGGACACCGGCAAGTCGCTGCACGTCGGCGGGGCCACCGGCCGTATCCAGGGCGCCGAGTACTCGCTGGTCGACTACAACCGGGCGGGCATCCCGCTGGTCGAGATCGTCACCAAGCCGGTCCCCGGCACCGGGTTCCTGGCCCCCGAGGTCGCCCGGGCCTACGTCACCGAGCTGCGCGACGTGCTCCGCACGCTCGGTGTCTCCGACGTGCGGATGGAAGAGGGCTCGATGCGCTGCGACGTGAACACGTCGATCGCGCTCATCGGGTCGGGCACCTGGGGCACGCGGACCGAGACCAAGAACGTGAACTCGCTGCGCTCGGTCGAGCGGGCGGTCCGCTCCGAGGTTGCCCGTCAGGCCGAGCTGCTCGACGAGGGCGGCCGGATCAAGCAGGAGACCCGGCACTTCCACGAGGACACCGGGGTGACCACCTCCGGCCGCTCCAAGGAAGAGGCGCAGGACTACCGCTACTTCCCCGAGCCCGACCTGGTGCCGGTGGCCCCGGCGGCGGACTGGGTGGAGGTCATCCGCGCGTCGCTGCCCGAGCTGCCGTCGTCCCGCCGGGCCCGGCTGATCGAGGCCTGGTCGCTGTCGGAGCTGGAGTTCGAGGCGCTGCGCAACGCGGGCGCCCTGGACGCGGTGGAGGCGACCGTCGCCCGCGGTGCCTCGTCCGCCGACGCCCGCAAGTGGTGGCTGGGCGAGCTCGCCCGGCGGGCCAACGACGCCGGCGTCGAGGTGTCGGAGCTGGCCATCACCCCGGCCGACGTGGCCCGGGTCGCCGCCCTGGTCGAGGCGGGGACGCTCAACGACCGGCTCGCCCGCCAGGTCATCGAGGCCGTGCTGGACGACGAGGGCACCCCGGACGAGATAGTCGCCGCCCGCGGCCTCGCCGTCGTCAGCGACGACTCGGCCCTGACCACCGCGATCGACCAGGCCATCGCGGCCAACCCGGACGTGGCCGCCAAGATCCGCGACGGCAAGGTCGCGGCGGCCGGCGTGCTGGTCGGCGCGGTCATGAAGACCACCCGCGGCAAAGCCGACGCGGCCCGGGTCCGCGAACTGGTCCTGGAGCGCCTCAGCTAGACGGCACCGGGTTTAGACAGCACTGGGCCCGCCTTCCAGCAGGCGCTGGAAGGCGGGCTCGTCCAGGATCTTGAGGCCGAGCTCGACCGCCTTGTCGTACTTGGTGCCGGCGTTCTCCCCGGCGACCACGAAGCTGGTCTTCTTGGAGACCGAGGACGTGACCTTGCCGCCCGCCGCGCGGACCGCCTCGGCGGCGTCGTCCCGGCTGTAGGTGGGCAGCGTCCCGGTGATGACCACGTTGACCCCGGCCAGGATCCGGCCCGCCGCCGCCGACGGGTCGAAGCCGGGGGTCTCCAGCTGCACCCCCGAGGCCCGCCACTTCTCCACGATCGCCCGGTGCCAGTCAATGGTGAACCACTCCGCCACGGCGCCCGCGATCGTCGGTCCCACGCCGTCCACGATCGCCAGCGCGTCCGGCGAGGCCTCCGCGATCGCGTCCAGCGACCCGAAGGCCTCGGCCA
>DASWUW010000985.1:0-1970 GCA_036406335.1 Trebonia sp. | reverse complement strand
CGGCGACGTAACCAATCGTGGCCCAGGAGAAACGCCCGCGCGGCGGCAGCACTGGCGGGCAAACCGGATACGGCAGCGCGGCGGCCGGTTGTGTCACCCGTAACCGGGTGTCTGGTGCGCATGCTGCCGTATGCTCGAAATTAGCGTATTGACCTGCATATTTGCCGGCAAGGGCATTTTATCGGTGGTCTAGGCCGTGGTAGGATAGCCTTCAGCGGAAGGGGTACTTGCCAGATGTCTTTTACTGTCGGCGATACCGTCGTTTACCCCCACCATGGGGCTGCTCGCATCGAAGCCGTTGAGACTCGCACGATCAAAGGCGAGGACAGGACCTATCTGGTCCTAAAGGTCGACAAGGGCGACCTGACCGTCCGGGTCCCCGCGGACAACGCGGAACTCGTCGGCGTTCGGGATGTCGTAGGCGCTGAGGGGCTTGAGCGAGTGTTCGAGGTGCTGCGGGCGCCGCACACCGAGGAGCCCACCAACTGGTCGCGCCGGTACAAGGCCAACCTGGAGAAACTTGCCTCCGGTGACGTGAACAAGGTCGCTGAGGTAGTCCGGGACCTGTGGCGCCGGGACAAGGAGCGCGGGCTCTCCGCCGGCGAGAAGCGGATGCTCGCCAAGGCCCGGCAGATCCTGGTCAGCGAGCTCGCGCTCGCCGAGAAGACTAACGAGGACAAGGCCGAGGCGCTGCTCGACGAGGTTCTCACCAGCTGAGGTCTCAGCAGATTGTGGTCTTGATAATGGCGCGGGCGCCGGGGAATCCCCGGCGCCCGCGCCATTATCGGCTTTGGCGCAGCGATAGCCTGCTGCGGTGGAAAGATTGCCGCGAGTGGGGCTTGGGGTGGATGTACATCCCTTTGAAGCCGGGCGTGTCCTGTATCTGGCGGGCCTGATGTGGCCCGAAGAGACCGGGCTAGCCGGGCACTCCGACGGAGACGCCGCCGCGCACGCGGCCTGTGACGCGCTGCTCTCGGCGGCCGGGCTGGGCGACCTCGGGGCGCACTTCGGCACGTCGCGGCCCGAATGGGCCGGAGCGCCCGGCGTAGCGCTGCTGCGGGAAACCGCCCGGCTGGTCGCCGAGGCCGGGTACGTCATCGGGAACGTGGCGGTGTGCGTCATCGGGAACCGGCCCAGGATCGGCCGGCGGCGGGCCGAGGCGGTCGCCGTGCTCAGCGAGGCGCTGGGCGGCGCGCCGGTGTCCCTGTCGGCCACGACCACCGACGGCCTCGGCCTGACCGGCCGGGGGGAGGGGATCGCGGCGATGGCGACCGCGCTCGTGGTGCAGCGCTGACTACCGGCCGGGCTGGGCGTCCTTGTCGTCCTCGTCCTCGGGCGGTGCCGGCGTTGAGCGAACACGGTTGAGCCGGGGGACGGCCGCGAACGGGACCGTCGCCAAGGGCGACGCGTCATCGTCGGGCTCTTTGCCGGCTTCGGGCTCTTCGGCGGCACCGCCGTCGTCCTTCCGGGATGAATAGACCAGGCCCGCGAACGGCCCGGCGTCCTCGGCTTCCCAGTACTCTCGCGCGGCGGCGGGAGACACCGGATACTCCCGGGTGCGGCTGGCGTACCTGATGCCTGGCCGGGTCGCCGGGGCCGGCGCCGCCGCGGGCGGGGCGGGCTCGGCTGGTGCTGCGGCCACGTCCGACTGGCTCGCGTCCGACTGGCTCGCGTCCGGCGCCACCGGGGCGCCGGTGTCGTCCGGCGGGGCCGGCGGGCGGCGCATGACCGGCAGTCCGTCTGGCGGCGTAGTCGGCGTGGGCTCGGGCGGGACGAACGGCGGGGACGCCAGGGGAGCGGCGGGCCCTTCACTGGAAGCGGCGGGCCCTTGGCTGAAGGCGGCGGCTACTACGGCGGCGGGGCCGGCCGGAAGGGCGATAGGCGGGGCGACCGTGCGGACCGCCGGCCCCGCCGGCGGCGGGGGGCCCGGCGTCACGGCGGTCGTCTCGGCCGGGCCGGCATCGGCGGCC
>DASWUW010000984.1:0-2426 GCA_036406335.1 Trebonia sp. | reverse complement strand
GTTGCGGGACGGGCTGACGCTGATACGCGCAGCCCGCTCTCGTTAGGCGTGGCCGGGCAGTTCAGGGAGGGAGAAGGCAATGAACAAGAAGGTGCTGAGCGTGGTCGGCGTGGCCGTGGCCGGCCTGCCGCTCGGGGACGTCGACGCGGGCGCGGCCACCGGACTGCGGCGCCTGCTGGCCGATCACGGCGTGCTGGTCATGCCCGGCCAGCAGGTTGACGACGCCGGGTTCCTCGCCTTCCTCAAGCAGTTCGGCGAGCTCACGTTTACCAAGGGCGAGACCCCGGTGGCCGGCTTCCCGGACCTCAACCTGATCAGCAACGCCGGGCGCAAGACGCCGCCGCGCAGCGTGTTCCACGTGGACACCAGCTACGTGCGCCAGCCGCCCGCCTACACCGCGCTGCGCGCGGTCACCATCCCCGCTCGCGGCGGGGAAACCCTGTTCACCAACCAGTACCGCGCCTACGAGACGCTGCCGGCCGAGGTCCGGGCCCGGCTGGCCGGCCGGACCATCCGGCACGAGGTGACGGGCCTGAACCTGAGCGCCGGCGACGAGACCGCGGCGGACCACCCGGTCTTCCGCCGCCACCCGCTGTCGGGCCGCCTCAGCCTCTACATCTCCACCCCGGAACGCTGCGTCTCGGTCAGCGGCATGAGCGCCGCGCGGGGCCGGGAGATGATCGAGTACCTCTACGCGCACTCGACCGACGCGGCCAACACCTACCGGCACGTCTGGTCGCCGGGCGACGTGGTGATGTGGGACAACCGCTGCGTGCTGCACCGCGCCGACCACGCCCACGTCACCGGGAACCGGATCATGCACCGCGGCATGGTGAGCGCCTGTGCGAGCTAACCGGCGGCAGGCGGGCGGCACGGCGAAGACCCTCGGCGCGCTGGCCCTGCTGCTGCTGGCGCTGCCGTTCAACCTGGCCCTGACCGCCGTCGCCGTGCTCCGGCTGGCCCTGGTCACCGCGCCCCGGCGGGCGGTCGCCGCCCAGCCCAAAACGATCATGGTCAGCGGCGGCAAGATGACCAAGGCCCTGCAGCTGGCCCGGTCGTTCCACGCGGCCGGCCACCGGGTGATCCTGGTCGAGTCGCACAAGTACCGGTTCACCGGGCACCGGTTCTCCCGGGCCGTCGACCGGTTCTACACCGTGCCCAAGCCCCAGTCCCCCGAGTACGCCAAGGCGCTGCTGGCCATCGTGGGGTACGAGGGCGTGGACGTGTACGTGCCGGTCTGCAGCCCGGTGGCCAGCTATTACGACGCGCTGGCAAAACCGCTGCTGGAACCGTACTGCGAGGTACTGCACGGCGACGCGGACACGATCGCCATGCTCGACGACAAGTACGCGTTCACCGCCATGGCCGCGTCCCTGGGGCTGACGGTGCCCGATGCCCGCCGCGTGACCGACCCGTGGCAGGTCGAGGCCTTCGACTTCGGCGCGGCGAGCCCGCCCTACATCCTCAAGAGCATCCCCTACGACCCGGTGCACCGGCTGGACCTGACCACCCTGCCCCGGCCGTCCCGGTCCGAGACGGCGGCGTTCGCCCGGTCCAAGCCGATCTCGCCCGCCACCCCGTGGATCATGCAGGGCCTGGTCCGCGGGCGGGAGTACTGCACGCACGCCACCGTGCGGGACGGCCGGGTCCAGGTGTACTGCTGCTGCGAGTCCTCGGCCTTTCAGGTCAATTACGAGATGGTCGACAAGCCCGAGATCGAGGCGTGGGTGCGGGGCTTCGTGGAGCCGCTGAAGCTCACCGGGCAGGTCAGCTTTGACTTCATCCAGGCCGAAGACGGCCAGGTGTACGCGATCGAGTGCAACCCGCGCACCCACTCGGCCATCACCATGTTCTACAACCACCCGGACCTGGCCCGCGCCTACCTCGAGGACGGCGTCCCGGTCATCCAGCCGCGGCCCGGGAGCCGGCCCACGTACTGGCTTTACCACGAGGTCTGGCGGCTGCTGACCGAGCCGGGGAACCGGCTGGCCCGGCTCAAGGTCATCGCCAGAGGCAAGGACGCGATCTTCGACTGGGCCGACCCGCTGCCCTTCCTGCTCGTCCACCACCTGCAGATCCCGTGGCTGCTGGCCGGGAACCTGCTGCGGCGCAAGGACTGGATCCGGATTGACTTCAACATCGGCAAACTGGTCGAGCCGGCCGGGGACTGACCGGGTGACCACCCGCGTCCTGCACCTGGCCGGCTCCGCGGTCAGCGACTTCCTGGCCGACCTGTCCCGGCTCTACGCCCAGGACTGCCTGGAAGCCACCGCCGACCCGGCCCGCTACGAGTTCCACGTCGCTTACGTGACCCCCGACGGCCGGTGGCGGTTCCCGGCCGGCCTGAGTCCGGCGGCGATCGGCGCGGCGGCACCGATGCCGCTGGCCGACGCGGTCGCCCGCCTGACGGCGCTGGCGCCCGACGT
>DASWUW010000983.1:0-3834 GCA_036406335.1 Trebonia sp. | reverse complement strand
GCTCGCCCGCGCCGCGGACCGGCCGGACCTGCCCCCGCTGCCCCGGGCCCTGCTCAGCCAGGCCGCCCGGGGCCTGCCCGCGAGCGGCGGGCCAGCCGCCGGCGGGACCGACTACGCGGCGGCGCTGACCCGCATCGCGGCGGCGAAGCCGCAGCCCTGGTCCCCGCTGCTCGACGCCGCCGCCGAGACGGTCGAGCTGCGCCGGGCCTTCCTGGCCGCGCTTTGACCACCCGCGGCCCGGCCGACGCCGCCGGCCCCGATGAGATCCCTGAACCCTTTGCCTCATGACGTCCCTGCCCTGCCCCTGCCCCTGGAGGAGATCCGTTGACCGCCGCTGCTGACCAAGAGGTGCTACGGCCGCACGCCGAGCAGGTGTACGCGGGCGAACTGGCCGCGCTGGCGCGGGACGACCGGGTCAAGCCGCCCTCGTGGCGGCTGTCGCCCCAGGCCGTGGTGACCTACCTGCTGGGCGGGGCGGCCGCCGACGGGACGGTGATCAGCCCGAAGTACGTGGGGCCGCGACGGCTGGTCGAGGTCGCGGTGGCCACGCTGGCGACCGACCGGGCGCTGCTGCTGCTGGGCGTGCCCGGCACGGCCAAGACCTGGGTGTCGGAGCATCTCGCGGCGGCCGTCTCGGGTGACTCGACGCTGCTGGTGCAGGGGACCTCGGGAACGGCGGAGGAGTCGATCAGATACGGCTGGAACTACGCCCGGCTGCTGGCCGAGGGACCGTCCAGGGCCGCTCTGGTCCCCTCCCCGGTGATGACCGCGATGGCCGAGGGCCGGATCGCCCGGGTCGAGGAGCTGACCCGGATCCCGTCCGACGTGCAGGACGCGCTGATCACCATCTTGTCGGAGAAGACCCTGCCCGTCCCCGAGCTGTCCACCGAGGTGCAGGCGGCCAAGGGGTTCTCCGTGATCGCCACCGCGAACGACCGGGACCGGGGCGTCAACGAGCTGTCGTCGGCGCTGCGCCGCCGGTTCAACACCGTGGTGCTGCCGCTGCCCGCCACCGAGGACGAGGAGGTGGGCATCGTCGCCCGCCGGGTCGACCAGCTCGGCCGCTCCCTGGAGCTGCCCGAGGTGCCGTCGTCGCTGTCGGAAATCAGGCGGGTGGTCACCGTGTTCCGCGAGCTGCGGGCGGGAGTGACGCAGGACCAGCGGACCCGGCTCAAGACCCCGACCGGCACGATGTCCCCGGCGGAGGCGATCTCCGTCGTCACCAGCGGGATCGCGCTGGCCGCGCACTTCGGCGACGGGGTGCTGCGCGCCGCCGACATCGCCGCCGGGATCGTCGGGGCGGTGATCAAGGACCCGGTGTCCGACGCCGCCGTCTGGTCGGAGTACCTGGAGGCCGTCGTGCGCGAGCGCCCGGGCTGGGACGACTTCTACCGGGCGTGCCGGGAAGTCGCCCCGTGACGGAGCGAGTCTCCGTCCTCGGGATCCGGCACCACGGACCCGGGTCGGCCCGCTCGGTGACCGCCGAACTGGACCACGTCAAGCCCGCGATCGTGCTGATCGAGGGGCCCGCCGACGCGGACCCGCTGCTGGGCCTGGCCGCCGCGCCGGGCATGGCGCCGCCGGTGGCGCTGCTCGGCTACGCGCCCGACGAGCCCCGGGTCTCCGCGTTCTGGCCGTTCGCGGTGTTCTCGCCCGAGTGGCAGGCACTGCTGTGGGCAAACCGGCACGGGGTCCCGGTCCGGTTCTGCGACCTGCCCGCCGGGGCGGTGCTGGCCCGGGACCGCGGCGAGGAAGAGGTCCCGGGGGCAGCCGGGGACGAGGCGGCCGGCGCCACCGGGGAGCAGCCGGGGGACGGGGCGGAGCCACGCGCCCGTTCGGATGAGCCGCCGCTTGCCTCGTTTGAGTATTTCTCCGCGGACCCGGTGGCGAAGCTGGCCGCCGCCGTCGGGTACGACGACCCGGAGCGCTGGTGGGACGACGTGATCGAGTCGCGGGTGCCGGGGCGGTCGGGGCGACGGGCCGACGACAACGTGTTCGGCGCGCTGAACGAGGCGATGGCGGAGCTGCGGGCGGACTGGCCGGAGCCTCCCCCGAGCGAGCTGCGGCGCGAGGCGCACATGCGGCAGGTGCTGCGGGCGGCGCTGAAGGAGACCAGCGGAACGGTGGCGGTGGTCTGCGGGGCCTGGCACGCGCCGGCCCTGGCCGGGCCGCTGGGCCCGGCGGCGAAGGACGCGGCGCTGCTGCGCGGGCTGCCGAAGCGGAAGGCGGCGCTGGCCTGGGTCCCGTGGACGCACTCGCGGCTGGCCTCGGCCTCCGGTTACGGGGCCGGGGTCACCTCCCCCGGCTGGTACCACCACCTGTTCAGCACGCCCGACCAGACCGTGGTGCGCTGGATGACCCGGGTCGCCGGGGCGCTGCGGGAGCGGGACCTGCCGGCCTCGTCCGCGTCCGTGATCGAGGCGGTGCGGCTGGCCGAGGCCCTGGCGGTGCTGCGCGGGCGGCCGCTGGCCGGGCTGGCCGAGGTGTCCGAGGCGACCCTGTCCGTGCTGTGCGAGGGATCGGAGCTGGCGGCCGGCTACGTGACCCGGGACCTGGTGGTCGGGGAGGAGCTCGGGCGTGTCCCCGACGACGCGCCGCCGGTGCCGCTGGACGCCGACCTGCGGGCGTGCGCGCGGACGCTGAAGCTCAAGCTGGAGCCGCTCGAGCGGACCCTTGACCTGGACCTGCGCCGGGACATCGACCGGCGCCGCTCGGAGTTCCTGCACCGGCTGAGCGTGCTCTCGGTCGGCTGGGGCACGGCGACGGCGTCGCCGGTGCGGTCCACCGGGACGTTCCGGGAGACCTGGAAGCTGCGGTGGCGGCCCGAGCTGTCCGTCGCGGTGATCGACGCCGCCCGCTGGGGCACGACGGTGGCCGGGGCCGCGGCGGCCCGGATCGAGCAGGTGGCGGCGGACGCCGTGTCCGGGGCCGGCTCCGGCTCCCGCGGACGGCTGTCCGACGTGACCGGCGCGGTGGTGGTCGTGCTGCTGGCCGGGCTGGACGAGGCGCTGCCGGCCGTGCTCGGCGCGCTCGACGCGGTGGCGGCAGCCGACCATGACGTGGTCTCGCTGATGAACGCGGTGCCCGCGCTGGTCCGGGCGATCCGCTACGGGAACGTGCGCGGGACCCCGGTGCGGTCGCTCGCCGCGGTGGCGGACGCGCTGGTGGTCCGGGTCTGCGCCGGGCTGCCGGCCGCGGTCGGCGGGCTGGCCGACGACGCGGCGGAGGAGCTGCGCACGGCGATGGACGCGCTGCAGGGGGCGCTGGCTCTCTACGGGCACGGCGCGCCGGCCGGCGCCGGCGCTGACTCCCGCGACCCGGCCGCCGCGGGGGCCGGGCTCCCGGGCGGCCGGGACCCGGGCGGGGACGCCCGGGTGCGCTGGCTGGCGGCGCTGGGCCCGGTGGCGTCGCGCTTCGACGTGCACGGCCTGGTCGCCGGGCGGGCCAACCGGATGCTGGCCGACGCGGGGGCGCTGTCCTGGCCGGAGGCGGCGGTCCGGTTCGGCGCGGCCCTGTCGGTCGGGGTGCCCCCGGCCGAGAAGGCCCGCTGGGCCGAGGGGTTCCTGGCCGGCGGCGGGCTGCTGCTCGCGCACGACCGTGACCTGCTGCGGGTGCTCGACGGCTGGGTGGCCTCACTCGGCCCGGCGGAGTTCACCGAGGTGCTGCCGCTGCTGCGGCGCAGCTTCGGGGAACTCGCGGGGCCGGAGCGGGCAGCCGTGGGGCGTGCGGTGCGGGCGGTGCGCACGGTGCCGGGCCCGGCGGCAGGCGGCACCGGGCCGGCGGGCGCGGTGCCCGGCGGAGACGAGGAGCTGGACGCGGAGCGGGCGGCGGGCG
>DASWUW010000982.1:0-5267 GCA_036406335.1 Trebonia sp. | reverse complement strand
GCCAGCGGCCCGGCCGGCGTTTCCGCGGAAACGTCGGCGGCGGCCGGGGCCGGGACCGATGGGGCTGGTAGGGCTGATGAGGTTGGAGCGGACGGGCTGGGGATCAGCAGGTCGCTGATGTCGGCGCGGATGATGCGGCCGCCGGGTCCGCTGCCGCTGACGCGGGACAGGTCTAGGTGGTGCTCGCGGGCCAGCTTGCGCACCAGGGGCGACGCGAACCGGCGCTCGCCTCCGCTGGCCGGAATGGCTGAGGAGGCGGGGGTGGCGGGGGTGCCGGTGCCGTCGTCGAGCAGGGCGATCGGGACGCCGATGTCGGCGTTCTTGCCTTCCGGTACGAGGATCTTGGCCAGGGTGCCTGCCTCGTAGGCCTCGTACTCCATGACCGCCTTGTCGGTCTCGATCTCGACCAGGACGTCGCCGACCGCGACGGTGTCGCCCGGCTGCTTGCGCCAGGTCGAGATCGCGCCCTCCTCCATCGTGTCGGACAGGCGCGGCATCTTGATCTCGATCACGACTGGGGTACTCCTAGCGCGCGGTGGCCCACGGCGGCGAGCGTCTGGCGGATGGCGGCGATGACGTCGTCACGGGACGGCAGGGCCGCCGTCTCCAGCGTCTTGGAGTAGGGCATCGGCACCTCGGCCATCGCTACCCGGCGCACCGGCGCGTCCAGGTAGTCGAAGGCGCCGTCGGAGATCGAGGCGGCCACTTCGGCGCCGATCCCGTAGGTCAGCCAGTCGTCTTCCAGGACCACGGCGGCGTGGGTTTTCTTGACCGACTCGATGACGGTCCCGCGGTCCAGCGGACGCAGGCTGCGCAGGTCCACTACTTCGATGTCGAGCCCGTCCGACTCGGCCAGCGACGCGGCGGCCTCGGCCGCGACGTGCGCCATGCGCGAGTAGCCGATCAGCGTCAGGTCCTGGCCCGGCCGGGTGACCAGGGCCCGGCCGATCTCGGCCGGGGTGTCGTCGTCCGGGACCTCGCCCTTGGTGTTGTAGAGGGCGAGGTTCTCCAGGAACAGCACCGGGTCGTCGTCGCGGATCGCGGCCAGCAGCAGCGCCTTGGCGTCGGCCGGGGTAGACGGCGCGACGACCTTCATGCCGGGGACGAAGGCGTAGAACAGCTCGATGTTCTGCGAGTGGGTCGCGCCGAGCTGCTGGCCGCCGCCGCCGGGGGTGCGGATGACCAGCGGGACGCTCGCCTGGCCGCCGAACATGCCGTAGATCTTGGCCGCGTGGTTGATGATCTGGTCCAGCGCGAGCATGGAGAAGTTGATCGTCATCATCTCGATGACCGGGCGCAGGCCAAGCATCGCGGCGCCGATCGCGGCGCCGGCGAAGCCCTCCTCGGCGATCGGGGTATCCCGCACCCGCTTCTCGCCGAACTCCTTGAGCAGGCCCGCCGTGATCTTGTAGGAGCCCTCGAAGACGCCGATCTCCTCCCCCATCAGGAGCACGTCGTCGTCCCGCAGCATCTCCGCCCGCAGCGTGTCGTGCAGCGCCTGGCGGTAGGTCATGATCGTCATGCGGTGACTCCGGCGGCAGGGGCTCCGGCGGCGCGGGCTCCGGCGAGCCCGGCGGGCAGCGGGGCGAACAGCGGCTGGCCCGGCAGGCGGCGCGAGTCGTTGGGCACCGGCGTCGCGTAGGTGTAGTCGAACAGGGTGGACACCTCCGGGCGGGGGCTGGCCGCGGCGAAGTCCGCGGCCGCGGTGACGATGCCCGCGACCTCGGCCTCGATGGCGGCGACGGCGGCGGGGTCGAGGATCCCGTCCGCGGCCAGCTTGGCCCCGAAGAGCTCGATGGGGTCCTCGTGCTTCAGCCGCTCGACTTCCGCGGCCGAGCGGTACCTGGCCGGGTCGACTACGGAATGGCCGCGTAGCCGTTCGGTGACGACCTCGAGGAGGTACGGCCGGCCGTCGCGGGCCGCCGCGACCGCCTGGGCGGCCGCCTCGCGGGTGGCGACGGGGTCGAAGCCGTCGACCCGGGCCGACTCCATGCGGTAGGCCGCGGCCCGCTTGTAGAGGTCGGGTTCGGCCGACGACCGGGCTACCGGGGTGCCCATCCCGAGCCCGTTGTTGATGATCACGAACACGACCGGCAGGTGCCACAGCGCGGCGATGTTCAGCGACTCGTGGAAGGCGCCGATGGCGGTGGTGCCGTCGCCCAGGGTGCACATCACCACTTCGTCCCCGCCGCGGTAGTCGATGGCGAGGGCCGCCCCGGTTGCCAGCGGCAGCTGGCCGCCGACGATGCCGTAGCCGCCGAGCAGCCGGTGGGTGACGTCGAACATGTGCATCGACCCGCCCCAGCCCTTGGAGACACCGTCGACCCGGCCGTACAGCTCGGCCATCACCCGGTTGGGTTCGATGCCGCGCATGATCGCGTAGCCGTGCTCACGGTAGTTGGTAAACAGGTAGTCGGTCGGGCGCAGCGCCGACATGAGGCCGACCACGGCCGCTTCCTCGCCCAGGTTCAGGTGGCAGTAGCCGCCGACCAGCGCTTCGGTGTAGGCCCGGGCGGCGCGTTCCTCGAACCGGCGCACCAGCACCATGTCCCGGTAGAGCTGGCGCCGCCGCCCCCCGGGGTCAGCCGGTACCGGGTCCTGTGCCTGAGTTGCCATGGCCTGGCCTTCCCGGCCTCGGGGGCCGCAGCGAAAGTAATGACACTGTTTCGTATCATTCTATTCAGAACCCGGGCTGGCCAGGCAAGAGCATCAGGCGGCACAATCCGGGGTAGACGAAGATCACCGACCGGGTGAAGGAGGTTCATGGCCGGGCCGACCCCCCTCCCCGCGCTGCGCAAACGCGGACGGCCGACGGCCGACGAGCGCCGCGCCCGGGAACACGAGATCCTCACCAGTGCCCTCGGCGTCTTCTTGCGCTCCGGCTACGGCGCGAGCACGCTGGACGAGCTGGCGGCCGTGGCCCAGGTGACCAAGCGGACCCTCTACACCTACTACGGAGACAAACCCGGGCTGTTCGCCGCCATGGTCCGCGAGCTGGCCGCCGCGGTCAGCCTGGACGCGGCCCGGGACGACGACACGCTGGAGACGCTCGCCGCGCGCATCGTCAGCCGGGTGCACTCCGACGAACTGGTCGGCCTGCACCGGCTGGTGATCGCCGAGTCCGCCCGCTTTCCCGAGCTTGCCGCGATCTTGCACCGCAACGGCGACGCCCGGCACATCGCCCGGCTGGCCACGCACCTGCGGGCCGAGCGCGGCCCGGGCTGCGAGCCGCTCGCCGAGCCGCTGTTTTCCCTGCTGCTGGGTGAGAAGCACCGTCGGCGGCTGCTGGGCATCGACCCGGCGCCCGGCCCGGCCCAGGCGGCCCGGCACGCGAACGCGGCGCTGGCCCAGCTCGGGCTCGGCTAGCTTCCGGTGGCTGCCGTCGCCGGAGCGCTCGCCGCGCTCACCCTGGAGGAAAAGGTCCGGCTGCTGACCGGCCGCGATTTCTGGACCACCTGGCCGCTGGAGAAGATCGGCCTGCGCCGTATCCTCGTCTCCGACGGCCCGTCCGGTGTCCGCGGCGAGACCTGGGACGAGCGCGACCCGTCGCTCAACCTTCCGTCCGCCACCGCGCTGGCCTCGTCCTGGGATCCGGACATCGCCCGGCGCTACGGCGCCGCGGCCGCGGTGGAGGCCCGCCGCAAGGGCGTCGACGTGGTACTCGGCCCGACGATCAACCTGCACCGCTCCCCGCTCGGCGGGCGGCACTTCGAGGCGTTCAGCGAGGACCCGGTACTCACCGCAGACCTCGCCGCCGCCTACGTCCGCGGCGTGCAGGACAACGGCGTCGGCGCCACCCCGAAGCACTACGTGGCGAACGACTCCGAGACCGACCGGTTCACCGTCGATGTCCGGGTAAGTGACCGGGCCCTGCGCGAGCTGTACCTGCTGGCGTTCGAGAAGGCGGTCACCGAGGCGCGCGCCTGGCTCGTGATGAGCTCCTACAACTCGGTCAACGGGACCACCGTGACCGAGAACGAGCTGCTGGAGACCCCGCTGAACCGAGAGTGGGGCTTTGACGGGGTGGTGATCAGCGACTGGACCGCGGTCCGGTCGCTGGACAGCGCCCGGGCCGCCAGGACCTGGTCATGCCTGGTCCTGGCGGACCCTGGGGGGACGCCCTGGTGCGGGCGGTCCGGGCCGGCCAGATCCCCGAGGCGGCCGTGGACCGCAAGGTCGAGCGCATCCTCAACCTCGCGCGCCGGGTCGGTGCGCTCAGCGGCTTCCCCGCCGCCGAGCCGGCCTGGACCGAGGACGGCATCGCCTTCGCCCGGCACGCCGCCGCCGAGGGCACCGTCTTGCTGGAGAACCGGGACGAGCTGCCGTGGGACCCGGCCCGGCTGCGTTCGGTCGCGGTGATCGGGGACAACGCGGCCAGCGCGCGCACCCAGGGCGGCGGCAGTGCGACGGTGGTGCCCGCCTACACCGTCTCACCGCTGGCCGGCCTGCGCGAGGCACTGCCCGGCGCCGACATCAGCTACTCCCGGGGCGCCGTCGTACAGCAAGGGGTAGCCGAGCTGCCGCTGGCCCAGATGACCAACCCGGTCACCGGCGAGCCCGGCCTGCGAGCCCGTTTCCTGGCCGCGGACGGCACCGAGCTGCTGGCCCAGGACCGGCGGTCGAGCGCGCTGGTCTGGTTTGACGGAGACGTCCCGCTCAGCCGGTCGGCCACGGTCGAGCTGTATACCCGGTTCACCCCGGCCGAGTCGGGCCCGGTCCGGGTCGGCTTCGCCGCCGTCGGCCCCGGCCAGGTCCACCTCGACGGCCAGCTCATCGTGGACGAGACCGCCGAGTCCGCGCACAGTGACCACGGCGCCGCGCTGCTGGCCCCGCCAACCGCCGCCGCCGAGGTCACCCTTACCGCGGGCACCCCCGTCGAGCTGCGCCTGGAGTACGACCTGGCCGCCCGGGCCGGCTCGCTGCGGGGGCTGCTGGCGCTGCGGCTGGGCACCGAGCCGGCCGCCGTAGACCCCGAGGCGCTCATCGCCGCCGCGGCGCGGGCCGCCGCCCGGGCCGACGTCGCCCTAGTGGTCGTCGGTACCAGCGCGGCGGTGGAGTCCGAAGGGTACGACCGCAGCTCCCTGGCGCTGCCCGGGCGCCAGGACGACCTGGTCCGCGCGGTCGCGGCCGCCAACCCGCGCACCGTCGTGCTGGTCAACGCGGGTTCCCCGGTGCTGCTGCCCTGGCGCGACCAGGTCGCGGCGGTGCTGGTGGGCTACTTCGGCGGGCAGGAATTCGGCCATGCCGTCGCCGACGTGCTGCTCGGC
>DASWUW010000981.1:0-3528 GCA_036406335.1 Trebonia sp. | reverse complement strand
CCTCCTCCGCGTCGCTGCCGTAGGGGTAGGTGCTGTACCCGACGGTGTCGAGGGCGGCGTCGTCGCACTGGGCCAGCGTGCCGCGCCAGGCTTCGCTGGCGGCCGTGAAGGCGGTGATCGCGGCGGCCGCGTCGCCGGGCGCCGGGTAGCTGTCCTTGGTCAGGGAACGGCTCCCGGTCGAGTAGTCGGCGCGCAGCGCCAGCATCTCGCTCAGGTGGCTGAGCCGCCAGGCGATGGTGGTGAACGGCGGGGGCACCGGCTCCTCGTCGTAGTAGCCGTCGCGGCCCCACTCCCCCGCGCCGACCAGCCGCGTCGCCCGGAGGCCGGGACCGTCCTGGTGGCGGCGGACCGACCAGGCGCCGGGCACCGGGGCCCACTGGTACTCCTGGTCGGTCATCGTCTCGACCGGCACCGGCGACCCGTTCCCGCTGTCTGCCTGGGGGCCGGTCATCCGGCTGACCAGCCGCAGGCAGCCCCAGTCGTACTGCTCGAGCAAGGGCAGGAGGCGCGGCGGGGTATCCATGCGCCTATCATGCCTGACCCGGTGAGCTGAGGCGGGCAAGCACCGGGGTGCCCGCACGGGCAAGCCGGGCAGTTACTACGATCAGGGCGATAGGGGAAGTCAGGCGCACGGAAAGGGACCTGGTGACTGCGAGCCTGCCGGATGACGAGGCCGACGAACTGCCCCCGGGCCAGCGGCCCTTTGACTCCGCCGTGCCGAGCCCGGCGCGGATGTGGAACTACTGGGTAGGCGGCAAGGATCACTTCGCCGCGGACCGGGCGGCGGCGGTTACGATCGCCGAGACCGTTCCCGCGCTGCCCGTCCTGGCCCGGTCGGTCCGGGTCTTCCTGCAGGAAATCGTCAGCCGTCTGGTGACCGAGTACGGCATCAGGCAGTTCCTCGACATCGGCACCGGCCTGCCTACCGCGGACAATACTCATGAGGTGGCGCAGCGGGCGGCGCCGGCCTCCCGGATCGTCTACACCGACTACGACCCGTCGGTTCTGGCTCATGCCCGGGCTCTGCTCACCAGCACCCCGGAGGGCAGGACGAACTACGTTCAGGCGGACCTGCGGGATACCGACGCGGTACTCAAGGCGGCGGCGTCCACGCTGGATTTCAGCCGGCCGGTCGCGATCATGCTGTTCGCCGTGCTGCACTTCATCACCGACGACGATGACCCGTACCGGGTCGTGCGGACGCTGCTGGACGCCGCTGCCCCGGGCAGTTTCCTGGTGATCGTGCACGCCCCGAGCGATCTCTTCCCGCCGGAGGCGATGACGGAGCACGCCCGCCGTTACAACGACTCCGGGGCCGAGCGGTTCCGCCCGCGCAGCGAGCAGGAGGTCCGCCGGTTCTTCGACGGCCTCGAGCTGGTACCGCCGGGCGTCGCCACCCTGTCGGACTGGCTCGCTCAGCTGGGCGTCCCGGCGGGCAACGGCCTGGCCTGGGCCGGGGTCGCGCGCAAGCCCGGAGGCAGCCGGTAAGGCCGCTGGCCGGGTGGCGGTGGTGTTAGGCCACTTCGTCCAGCCGGCCGGTAGCCACGTCGAAGACGAAGCCGCGGACCGCGTCCTTGTGCGGGATGAACGGGCTGGCCTTGATCCGGGCCACCGACTGGCGGACGTCGCCGGCGGCGTCGGTGAAGGATTCCACTGCCCACGGCGGCCTGATCCCGGTCTCCGCCTCGATCGCGCCCTTGAACTCGTCTTCGGTGGTTTTCTGCAGGCCGCAGTCGGTGTGGTGGATCAGGATGATCTCGGTCGTGCCGAGCAGCCGCTGGCTGATCGCCAGGGACCGGATCATGTCGTCGGTGACCGCGCCGCCGGCGTTGCGGATGACGTGGGCTTCGCCCGCGCCCAGGCCGAGGAGGCCGTAGATGTCCAGGCGGCAGTCCATGCAGGCGACGATCGCGGCGTGGCCGGCCGGCCGGGCCGGCAGCGAGTTGGCGTAGGTTTCGGCGTAGGCGGCGTTGTTTTTCAGGTAGTCGTCAGCGACGCTCATGCACAGCTCTCCCGGCTCATGGCTTCTCGGGCGGAAATTACCCGGATGTCGCGCTGCTCAAGCTGGGTAACCACCGGGCATTAAGTGAGCTAGGCCACGCGGAACCGCGCACCTGCGGAGGTTTCCGCGGGTGCGCGGGCGGGGTGCGGGCGGAGAGTCAGCTGGCTTCGTTCGGGATTAGCTGACTTCGTTCAGCTTGCCGGTGGCGACGTCGAAGACGAAGCCGCGGACCGCGTCCTGGTGCGGGATGAACGGGCTGGCCTTGATCCGGGCGACGGACTGCCGGACGTCCTCGTCCAGGTCGGTGAACGCTTCGGCGGCCCACCCGGGCTTGATGCCGGTCTCGTTCTGGATGGCGCGCTTGAAGTCGTCGTCGGTAAAGGTCAGCATGCCGCAGTCGGTGTGGTGGATCAGGATGATCTCGGTCGTGCCGAGCAGCCGCTGGCTGATCGCCAGGGACCGGATCTCGTCGTCGGTGACCACGCCGCCCGCGTTACGGATGACGTGCGCCTCCCCCTCCTTGAGGCCGAGGATGCCGTACACGTTCAGCCGCGCGTCCATGCAGGCGACCACGGCGACGTGACTGGCCGGCGGCAGCGGCAGCTGGCCGCCGAACTGGGCGGCGTAGTCCTGGTTGTTCCTCAGGTAGTCGTCGGTGACGCTCATCGTTGGGCCTCCATAATTCCCTCATTAGCTATCGAGTAGATAGCCAATGGATGATGCTATCCCACCTGACCCGGGCTAGCCAGGGTCACCCCGGCCGGCGCCCGTACTCGCCGGCTCGGGTGCGGCCGGCACCGATGAAAACGGCGGCCGGGAGCGTCAGCCCGGACGAGCCGGCTGGCTCAGCGGGCGGACTCGAAGGCCTGGCCGACCTGGGTGACCGACGGGCCGGGTTCGAACAAGCCGGTGGTGCCGCTGCCGGACGAGGCCGGCAGGGCGAACCAGGCGTAGCGCTGGACGTAGGACAGGCCGTCGAGCATTGCCGTGGCCGCGGTCAGGAACGCCGCCTGCCGCGCCTCGGCCGGGAACGTGGCGGTCCCGCCGCTAAAGTTGGTCAGGGCGAACTCGGTCACCCAGACCGGCAGGTGGTAGCGCGCGTAGATCGCCTGGAGGTAGCTCTCCAGCTGCTGGACGGCGGGACCGGTGTCGAAGTCGCCGCCGTACCAGTGCACGGTGATGAAGTCGACCCGGTAACCGCGGGACCTGGCCCCGGTCATGAACTGGTCGAGCCAGCCGCCCGGGGTCGCCGCGCCCGCCGCCACCGCGGGGCTGCCGAGGGTCATCCCGGTCGCCATCAGCTGGGGCCACAGGCTGAGCGCCTGGGCCGGGCTCATGTTGGCCTGACCCGCGTTGTCCGGCTCGTTGAAACCGAGCAGGGTGCTGCCTTCCCGCTTGACCTGCGCCAGGCTGGCTGCCGTGACGCTGGCCGGGCCCCAGATCATCGGGACGTAGCTGACGCCCGCCGGGGCGGTGACGCCGTTCGGGGTCGTGCCCCAGTTGTAGTACCAGGACGCGCCCGATTC
>DASWUW010000980.1:0-1984 GCA_036406335.1 Trebonia sp. | reverse complement strand
GCAGACGCCGGGATGAGGCGGTTGAGGATAATGTTCACGAGCATGTTGAAGATCACGACCACCACCACCGAGACCACCAGCACCGCCTGGACAGCGGGAACGTCGCCCTTGATCGCGGACTGAGTGGCGAATACCCCGTAGCCCGAGAGCTGGAAGATCGCTTCGGTCACCACCGCACCACCGAGCAGGTTCGGGAACTTCAGCCCGAGTACGGCCACCGCGGGCCCGATGCCGTTACGCAGAATGTGGACGAAGAAGATCCGCCGGCCGCTCAGACCCCGCACCTGCGCGCCCACCACGTAGTTCTGCCGGCCTGCGGTAACCAGTCCGACTCGCAGCTGGCGGGCGACATCGGCAACCGTGTCGAAGCTCAGCGCTATCGCCGGCAGGATGATGTGGCTCAGCCAGGGCCCGGGGCCGGAGGTGAAGGGTATGTACCCCGCAGCAGGCAGCCAGTGCAGGGACACGGCGAATACGTCAATCAACACGACGCCGACGATGAACGGCGGCATGACCGAGATCGTTGAGGTGAAGACCGTGATAACCCGGTCGACCCAGGTGGACTGGTAGCGCACGGCCAGCGCGCCCAGCCCAAAGCCCGCGACGACGCCGATCAGTAGCGCTAGGCCGGCCGCCGACAAGCTGATGATCGCGCGTCCGGCGAGAAGTGAGCTCACTGAGTTGCCATTGATCCAGCTGCTGCCGAGATTGCCGGTGAGGACATGGCCGAGCCAGTCGAAGTACTGGACGAAGAACGGGCGGTTCAGGCCCCACTGCCTATTGAGTGCCTGCACCGCCTGGGGAGTGGCGGCCTCACCCAGCTGGATCGTGGCCGGGTTCAGGTTGCTGACCGCGCCGAGCAGGAAGGTGAAGAAGGTGCCGAGCACAAAGACCGGGATAAAGGAAACGATCAGCCGGCCCACGGTGATCAGCGCCCGCTGCACCCGGTAGCGAGCCGGTTGGGCGGATGCGGGCATGCGCCCCAGATTCGCGCTTGCCGAGCGCGCCGCGATGGCCATGGCTTAACGCTCTGCGGTGCCGGAGGACACGGTGAACGCGTCTTCGTCACGCCGCAGCCGGGGGTAGACCTCAGCGGCGAGCACTTCGAGGCTTTCCCGGAAGGCGGGCGAGCCGCTGGGCGCGAACGGGAAGTTGAACAGGTAGTTGGTCGCCCTGGCGACCGCCGCGTCGCGGCCAAGGGTCTCGGCGACGTCGTCGGCCGAGCCGAACGCGATGTCCGACTTGGTCAGGTAGTCCGCAACCGATTTGGCGTCGCTGCTCTCTGGTCGCTGGGGATGGTCAGTGTCGCGCTCCTCGAATTCCGCGGTGGCGATCTCGATCGCTTCCCGGCGCGATGAGGCCAGCAGCAACGAGCGTGAAACGCCGATGCGGGGGGCACCGCGGGAAGGGTCGAACGAACTCAGGTAACTGTCGATCAGGAGGGACTGAATATCTCCCGCCGCGCCGTCGGGCGTCGTGCGGAAGAGCTGCAAACCGTCACCGGCCGCTCCCGCGGCAGCGGCCGTGGCATGGTCGCCGGTGGCCTGCCAGACATGGTCCAGCAGGTCCTCGGCCGGCGGGTAGAGGTTCAGCTGTTTCCCGTCGGCGAGCACCGATCCGCGCAGCGCAGCCTTCAGCGCGGTCAGCGCCTGAGCGAACAGCTGGTTCCTGTCCCCCTCGTCCAGCCCGAAGGCGTTGTAGGCGTCCGTGGAGAAGCCGCGCGGATTGCCCTTGCCGACGCCGAGTTCCAGCCGCTGCCCACTCAGCGCGTTGACCAGCGCGGCAGTCTCCGCCACCCGGAGCGGGTGGTCGAAGGCGAGCGGGATGACCGCGGTGCCGAAACGGATTCGCTCGGCCACCTGAGTCGCCGCTGCCAGCAGGCTCAGTGCCGCGGGCACTCCGATGAGCGGGGTGAAATGCGCTTCGGCCACCCAGACATACGAGTAGCCCAGGTCGTCGGCAAGCTCGACTGCGCCTAGCGCAT
>DASWUW010000979.1:0-2419 GCA_036406335.1 Trebonia sp. | reverse complement strand
CGGCTCGCGCTGCCAGCGGCCAGCAGCGGGCCGACGTCCAGCCGTGCCTGTCCTCCACCAGGGCCAGCCGCAGCGCCCCGAGGCCGGGCCGCGCCCGCGTGGTGACCGGCAGCCCCGGCAACGCGGGATCGGACCACCAGTTCCCGCTCCAGGCGCCCAGAGGCTCCTCCGGCCCGTCGCGCAGCGAGTCTTCCCGGCGGACGGTGTCCGCCCGCCACACCTGTCCCCAGGCGTCAGTGCGCCCGGCGTCGTCTCCGCCGATCCCGAGCAGCGTCCAGCACAGTCTCCGGCCGCGCGGTCCGGCCAGCAGGGCCTCGGCGGTAAGCACAGCCCTTACGGTACGACCCCGCGCCCGTTCGGAGGGCCGGGATTGTTCCCGGCCGGCTGGCTGCGCACAGGCGGGCGGCCGGCGGGGAACCGGCTCGCGTTCTGCTGGGCAGAATTTTCCCGTCGCCGCCGGGGACCCGGGTGAGGCTCGAACCATGACGACCTCGTTTCGAGAAGGTCCGGGAGAACAACGTCTCCGAGACCGGTGTCGTCGTCTACGTCGGCCCCGGCTGCCATTTCGTCCAGCACCCGCTCCGCGGCGGCGGCCTGGTCAACCAGGTCGCGGTGTCCGGGTCACCCCGGCCGAAGGCGGGCGGGAAAAACGGGGGCACCCCGGACGAGCTCGACGCGGCGTTCGCGTGCGCCACCGGCAACGTGCGCCCGGGGCTGCCGCTCATCGCCCGGGACCGCTGGTGGCCCATGTTCGACCGCGACCCGGTCATGACCTGGGTCTACGGGCGCGTCGCGCTGCTCGGGGACGCGGCTCACCCTCCCGGCTGCAGTACATCGCCCGGGAGCCGCCAATGTTCCCGGCGCTGCCGCTGTAACGAACCACTAACCGTTTCGCCGGGAATTCCCGTGCCCTGGCCAGAAATCCGTCGGCCGCCTAGGCTGGCAGCGGAGTATTACGTTTTTTAGGCTGGCGGGGAGCTGACGGTGGAAAGTGCTGTATTCCTGGTGTGCCCGGCACCCGGGAACGTCCGGTGATCAAGGACCTGAAGGCTGGCGATCCGGTTTCGGTTGGTCCTTACCGGCTGCTGGGGCGGCTCGGGGCCGGCGGTATGGGCATGGTCTACCTGGCTAAGTCACCCGGCGGGCGGCTCGTGGCGATCAAGCTGATCCGGCCCGAGCTGGCCGAGGAGAAGGGGTTCCGCGCCCGTTTCGCCGGCGAGATCGCCGCGGCGCGCAATGTCAGCGGCATCTACACCGCCGCCGTGGTCGACGCTGATTCCGACGCGGAACTGCCCTGGATGGCCACCGTGTACGTGCCCGGGCCGTCGCTCACCGACGCGGTCGAGGACAGCGGGCCGCTGCCCGTCGAGTCGGTGCTGGCCCTGGCGGCGGGCCTGGCCGAGGCCCTGGAGGCGATCCACCGGGCGGGCCTGGTCCACCGTGACCTCAAGCCGTCCAACGTGCTGCTCGCTTCCGACGGCCCGCGGGTGATCGACTTCGGGATCTCCCGGGCCCTCGAGGGGGCCATGATGACCACCACCGGCATGGTCCTCGGCTCGCCCGGGTTCATGTCACCCGAGCAGGCGATGGGGGAGCAGGTCGGCCAGCCTTCGGACGTGTTCAGCCTGGGCGCGATCCTGGCCTTCGCGTCCACCGGGAACAGCCCGTTCGGCACCGGCCCGACTCCGGCGCTGCTCTACCGGGTGGTCAAGGAGCAGCCGGACCTGACTCAGGTACCGGACCAGGTCCGCCCGATGATCGAGCAGTGCCTGGCTAAGGACCCCGCCAGCCGGCCCACCCCGGGCGACCTGCTCGCGTCGCTCAGCGACGACGTCGCCGCGATGACCGGGGAGTGGCTGCCGCCGACGATCGCCGACGCGATGGGCCGGTACAGCCCCACGCTCTCCACCCCGCTGCCGCCTCCGTTCCGGGAACCGGATTCGGTCGCGCCCGGGACCGCCGGGGCGGGTGCGGCCGTGGCCGGCGCCGCTGCTCTAGCCGGGGCGGCCGCGGCGGACGTGGCCGGCTCGCCGGCCGCCGGGACGGCTGCTCCCAGGCCGGCGGACGCCACCGTGGTCGATCACGGCCTGCTGCCCGCGACGTCTCTGGTGGCCGTGACCGGCGGCCAGGGCCGGGCGGGCGCGACCGGGGGACAGGGTATCCCCGGCGGCGCCGGCCCGGCGGCGGGCGCCGCGTTCGGGCCTCCCGGACCCCGCCGCCGTCGGCGCTGGCCCGTCCTGGTGGCCGCGGTGGCGCTGGTAGTCATCGCCGCGGTAGCCGCCCTCGCCCTGACCCGCTCGCCCGGCAAGGCCAAGGTCGGCCCGGTGGCTACCGCGTCTCTGGCCGGGGACGCGACCCGGGCGGCCACCGCGGCCCCGGCAGCGTCGAAGACGCCTGCCCGGAAGCCGTCGCCCACGGC
>DASWUW010000978.1:0-1527 GCA_036406335.1 Trebonia sp. | reverse complement strand
CCAGCCCGGACAGCAACGACGGGAGCAGCCCGGCCCGCGCCTGAGCACTCAGCGCACCCGGGTCAAGCCGCACCGGCACCACCAGCGCCTGGTCAACCACAGCCGCATCCAGCCGCAGCGCCTGATCAAACAACGCAAGGCCCAGCCCGGTCGGCAGCGCCACTACCCCCATCCGGTTGATCCGGGCAAGATCGCTCTTGTCAAGCCCCGCGGCCATCCCGCCCGCGTCGGCCCATAGCCCCCACGCCAGCGAGGTACCGGCCAGCCCTTGCGCTCGCCTCTTGTGCGCGAGCGCGTCGAGGACCGCATTGGCCGCAGCGTAGCTGGCTTGTCCGGGACTGCCGATCAGTGCCGCCACCGAGGAGAAGAGCACGAACGCGGACAGGTCCATCCCCGCCGTCAGCTCATCCAGGTACAGCGCACCACGGACCTTAGGCCGCATGACCCGGTCTAGCTGCGGCGGCGTCAGCGACTCGACCACGCCGTCATCAAGCACTCCCGCCGCGTGGATGACCGCGGTCAGCGGATGCTCCAGCGCCCCCAGCAGTCGGGCCAGTTCGTCGCGGTCCGCCACGTCGCACGCCGCGACCTCGGCCTGGCAGCCAAGCGCAGCCAGGTCGCGCACCAGCTCCGTGACTCCCGCCGCAGCCGGACCGCGGCGGCTGATCAGCAGCAGCCGCTTAACGCCGTAGCCTCCGCGAGCCTCCGCCAGGTGGCGGGCGAACACCGCTCCCAGCCCGGCCGTACCGCCGGTGATCAGCACCGTCCCGTCCGGATCGAGCGGCCGGAGCGCCGCGGTCGCCGCCGGCACCCGCTCTAGCCGCGGTGCCAGCAGCCGCCCGCCGCGCACCGCCAGCTGGGGCTCATCCAGCCGGGCGAGCGCGCCCCAGTCAAGATCGTCAGGGTCCCCGTCCAGGTCGACGAGCCGGAACCGGCCCGGATGCTCGGACTGGGCGCTGCGCACCAGCCCCCACACCGGCGCCTGGACCAGCTCCGGAGTTCGCGGGTCCTCACCGCCTGCTGCGGCCCCGACCCCGATCCCGCGCCGCGTGACCACCGACAGCCGCACGTCAGCCAGTGCCGGGCTCGCGAGCCACCGCTGCAGCAGCTCCAGCGTGGCCTCCGCGACGGCCTGCGCCGAGTCCGCCACATCACCGCCCGGCACCCTGGCCGGAACCCCGGCCAGCACCATATCGGGGACCGCCGCGCCGCCCGCCAGCGACCGCTCCAGCTCGTCGGTATCCGCATATCGAACCGCTAGGCCGCCGATGTCGTCACCGAGCACCGCGATCAGGGGCGGCTCCGCGTCACGGCTGGCCGTGACCTCGGTCCAGCCGACAGTGAACAGCGATGACCCTTGACCCGGCCGCTGCGGGCCGGCCAGCTGGGCCGGATCGACGGGGCGGGCGACGATGGACCGGGCCGACACGACCGCGGCACCAGAATCGTCGACCGCGTCCAGCCGCACCTCGGAATCACCGGCCGAGACAATGCGGACGCGCAGCCGCGCGGCGCCCGGACGTCCGA
>DASWUW010000977.1:0-2857 GCA_036406335.1 Trebonia sp. | reverse complement strand
AGCTTCACGCTGGACGGTGCGCGCCAGGTGGCCGGGAACGCGGCGAGAATGCCCAGTTCAAATCTCAGGTTCGAATACTCGCCGGAGACTTTCAATGTCACCGAGCCTGATTTCGCGCTGGATGTGTCGAACAAGGTCATCGCCGCCTGGGACGCGGCTCCCGATCGTCCGGTGACGCTGAACCTTCCCTCAACCGTCGAGACAGACTCTCCTCACGTGTACGCGGACCAGATTGAGTGGATGCATCGCAACCTGGAGAACAGAGGTGCGGTTATCCTCTCGGTGCACCCGCATAATGACCGGGGCACCGCGGTGGCTTCAGCTGAGCTCGCCCGGATGGCAGGGGCGGATCGGGTCGAAGGGACGCTTTTCGGGAATGGGGAGCGAACGGGAAACGTCTGCCTGGTGACCTTGGCGCTCAACCTGTTCAGCACTGGAGTTGATCCGCAGCTCAACTTCTCCGACATCGACGGCGTCCGCCAGATCGTCGAGTCCTGCAATCAGATTCCCGTGCACGCGCGGCACCCGTATGGCGGCGATCTCGTCTACACGGCCTTTTCGGGAACCCACCAAGACGCGATCGCGAAGGGACTCGCCGCGCTGCAGAAGGAAGCAGAACGCGAAGAGAAGCCGGCTGGAAATATACCGTGGCAGGTTCCCTACCTTCCCATTGACCCAAAGGACGTTGGCCGCAGCTACGAGTCTGTCGTGCGCGTCAATAGTCAATCGGGCAAGGGCGGCGTGGCCCATGTCCTGCACAGCAGCTACGGACTCGACCTGCCCCGCGGCTTCCGCATCGAATTTGCCAGGCATGTTCAGAAAATTGCCGAGAATACGGGAAAAGAACTCAATTCTCGATTGCTGTGGGAGCTGTTCAGAACCGAGTATCTCGAGCCGGGGGAACGCTGGCAAATCGCCGGTTTTACCGAGCAAGAAAACAGTGACGGTATAACCGTTGAGGCAACCCTGGCACAGGCGAGCGGAGAGCGGATCAAGCTGGCCGGAGCCGGCGCTTCCGCAGCCGATGCGATCGGCGCCGGTTTCGCCAGCGCGGGCTTCAACCTCGAGCTCAAAGGTTCGACCGTCGGTTGCGAGGGCGGATTCAACGGGAACCGGACGGCCGGCTACGCCGAGGTCACCGCGGCCGGTCGCGTCTCGTGGGGCGCCGGGCTGGATGACTCGCCGGGTAAGGCGTCCATCCGGGCCGTCCTGTCGGCCCTCAGCCGCCTGAAGGGTGAAGTCCGTAGCGGCCCGAGGCGGTGAGGAACCCGCGTTCGTCCCGCTGACGGTGGGAGCGGGCACCAGCAGCCGTGTCTCGAAGCTGCCGTCCGCGGCACTGACGATGATGTCCGCCTCCTCGAAGCCGAGCCATCGCCGGGCTAGCGGGAACCACGCCTGGTAGGTCACTTTCTTGGCGCAGAACAGCAGCCGGTCCCAGCAGATACCCGGCTCGGCGGCCACCAGGGCGCGCAAGAGCGGGCGGATCACCGAACGCCTCCGCGCTGGCCAGCGCGGCCGGCGGGATCTGTTCGATCACCCCAGGCTCGCCGGATCCGGCAGGATCTGCCGCGGCTGGCCTGGGCCGCGCTGCCGGGCCTGCCATTCCCGCGGATAGCCCAGCGACACCTCCTCAAACCGGACGCCGTCGTGCCGCGTGGTCCGCGGGATGTGCAGATGGCCGTAGACGACGGCGACGGCGCCGTACCGGACATGCCAGTCGGCGGTCAGCTCGGTGCCGCACCACTGCGCGAACTCCGGATAGCGCAGAACTCGCGTCGGCTCGCGGAGCAGCGGAAAATGATTCACGAACACCACCGGCAGCGCGGGATCCCTGGCCTCGATCAGCCGCTGGGTAGACGCGACCCTGGCCCAGCACCAGTCTTCCCGGCTCGGGTACGGATCCGGGTGCAGCAGCCATTCATCGGAGCACACCACGCCGGACTCGTAGGCCCGGGCCAGCCCCTGCGTCTTATCCGAGGTCCCGGGCGGGCGGAAACTGTAGTCGTACAGCAGGAACAAAGGCGCGACGGTCACCGGTCCGCCCGGGCCGTCCCACACCGAGTACGGGTCTTCCGGGGTCAGCACGCCCAGGCTGCGGCAGAGCCGCACCAAGTGCACATAGCGTTCGGCACCGCGCAACTGAACCTCGTCACGGGGATGCGTCCACAGCTCGTGATTGCCCGGTGTCCACACCACGGTAGCGAACCGCCCGGTCAGCAGCCGCAGCGCCCATTCGACGTCGGCGAACCACTCCCCCACGTCGCCGGCCAGCAGCAGCCAGTCCCCCGCCGATTCCGGCCGGAGATTCTCGATGATCTCCCTGTTCTCCGGAAAAGCTACATGCAAATCACTCAACGCCAACAATCTGGGCGCCGGCACGCGATAGGAGCTCATATAAGACAAGTATACCTGACCGACGCCTTTCGGAAACGATTCATTTCAGCGCAACTAGCGAGCTTTCGTGGGACCGCTGCCCTGTTAGCCTGAGATAGGCGCCGCGCCAACTGCTGGCCCCCCAATCGCAGAAGAGATTGTCGCGGATATAATCATCGCTGACGTGCTCGGCGAGATCGCGCTGGTGCTTGTCGTCTCATCACTGCTCGGTGCGATTGCCCAGCGTTGCGGGCAGCCGCGCGTTATCGGCCAGATGTTGGCCGGGATCTTGCTTGGCCCGACATTTCCCGGCCGGCTGCCCGGCATCTGACGGGCCACCTAGTCCCGAAGCAGACCCTCGTGCCGCTGAACGTGCTCGCGAACGTCGCCATCGTGGTCTTCATGTTCGCGGTGGGCTATGGACTCGACTTCCGGCTGCTGCGCGGGCTCCGGGGGAGCACGCCGGTCATCGCCGGGCTCGCGC
>DASWUW010000976.1:0-5401 GCA_036406335.1 Trebonia sp. | reverse complement strand
GCTGGCGACGATACGCCGCGTCGTCCCTGGTGCGAAGATCGCCGCCCCCCAATCCAGGCCGCCCCCGCGCCCGGTTCCGCGCCAAATCAAGTACATTAAACAAATCAGAAAAGTAGACATCAGCGTGGCCGCTAAGACCAGACCACCAGGGAGAGGGCCGTCGTCTCATGACGAAAATCGCTGTCGTCACCGGTAACCCGAAGCCGGCCTCGCGCACCCGCTCGGTAGCCCTCGCCGTTGCCGACGCCCTGGTGAAAGAACTGCCCGGAGCCGAGACGGGCCGCGGCCGACATCGCGGTCTTCGCCTCGCCGACTTACAAGGCGGCCTACACCGGCCTGCTCGAGGCGTGCCTGGACCGCTTTGGCAGCAACGGCCTGGCCGGCGTCACCGCGATCCCGGTGATGACCGGCGGCTGGCCCGGCCACCTGCTCGCGGTCGAGGTCCACCTGCGCCCGGTCCTGGTCGAGCTGGGCGCTTCGGTCCCGTCCCGCGGCCTGTACGTCACCGAACCGGAACTGGCCGACCTGCCGTCGGCGGTAGGCAAGTGGTCCGCCGCCGCCGTCCCGCTGATCGTCAGGTCCGTCCAAAGCTAGCCGACCTCGTCCAGGATGAGCGGCGGCACCCGCGGCGGCGCGCCGGCCACCGTCAGCGCGTCCTCGAGCGCCTCGGCCGCCGGCCCGAAGCGGTCCGGGTCGTCGGCGTACAGCTCCAGCACGGGCTCGCCCCGCCGGACCTGGTCACCCGGCTTGGCCAGGCAGCGGATACCCGCGGTAAAGCTCACCCGGTCTTCCTTGCGGGCCCGGCCCGCGCCGAGCCGCCAGGCGGCGACACCGACCGCCCGGGCGTCGAGTCGTTCGACCCAGCCGTCGGCCGGCGCCGCCAGCACGCTCAGCCGGCGCGCGGCGCGCGGTAGCGGGGCGTCCGGGTCACCGCTCTGGACCTTGATCATCCGCTGGAAGGTGGCGAGGGCGCGGCCGCTGCTGATCGCCTGCTCCGGGTCGGCGTCGATCCCGGCCAGCTCCAGCATGTGCCGGGCCAGGGCGAAGGTGATCTCCATCAGGTCCGGCGGCCCCTCGCCGGACAGGGCCGCGACCGCTTCCTCGACCTCGAGGGCGTTGCCCACGGCGCGGCCCAGCGGCGCGTCCATCCGGGTGACCAGGGCCCGGGTGCGGACGCCGTGTTCCTCGCCCAGGGTGACCATGGTGCGGGCCAGGCTCAGCGCCTGGTCCCGCTCGGCCATGAAGGCGCCCGACCCGGTCTTGACGTCCAGCACCAGCGCCCGGGTGCCCTCCGCGATCTTCTTGGACATGATCGAGCTGGCGATCAGCGGGATCGACTCCACCGTGCCGGTCACGTCGCGCAGGGCGTAGAGCCTGCCGTCGGCCGGCGCCAGGCCGCGGCCCGCGGCCGCGATCACCGCCCCGACGGTGCTCAGCGCGGCGATCAGCTCGTCGTTGCCGAGGCTGGCGCGCCAGCCCGGGATCGACTCCAGCTTGTCCAGCGTGCCGCCGGTGTGACCGAGCCCGCGGCCCGACAGCATCGGTACCGCGGCGCCGCAGCTCGCCACCAGCGGCGCCAGCACCAGCGAGACCTTGTCGCCGACGCCGCCGGTGGAGTGCTTGTCCACCGCGGGCCGGCCGAGGCGCCCGAGGTCGAGCCGCTCGCCGGACGCGATCATCTCCGCCGTCCAGGCCCGCAGCTCGGCGCCGTCGAGCCCGTTGAGGTAGACCGCCATCAGCAGCGCGGCCATCTGCTCGTCGGCCACCTCGCCGCCCGCGTAGGCGGCGAAGAGCCAGTGGATCTCCCCGTCGGTCAGCGCCCGGGCGTTATCCCGCTTGACGTGGATCAGTGAGATGACGTCCGGCATAATCTGCTCCCCGGGTCGGCAGCGGTCACGCGGGTGCTACCCCGGATCCCGGCGGGCGGACAGGTCCGGGCCGCCGAAGGCGGCGGGCAGCAGCTCCGCCAGGGGGACCGGTCCGTCGGCCGTGTCGACCAGCAGGCCCGCGCCGCCGGCTTCCTGCAGCAGCTGGCGGCAGCGGCCGCAGGGCAGCAGCGGGGCGCCGTCTCCGGCGACGACGGCGACGGCGACCAGCCGGGCGGGCTCCGGTCCCGGCGCCGCGTGCAGGGCCGACACCAGGCCGCACTCAGCGCACAGGGTGAGTCCGAACGAGGCGTTCTCCACGTTGCAGCCGGTGACGACCCGCCCGTCGGCGGTCAGCCCGGCGGCGCCGACGCGCAGCCGGGAGTAAGGGGCGTACGCGCGCCCGGCCACGTCGGCGGCAGCGGCCCGCAGCAGCGGCCAATCGAGGTCCATCTAAGCCACAGTGCGCTAAATCTGGCACAGTGGCAACCCTGCGTCCGGCCGGCGGCCGCGGATCGCGATTTCGCAACAACCTGGCCTCAGACGGAGATGCCTATTCCCAGCGGACACGTTCACGAAATAATCTCCGGGCAGTCTGTGCTGGGACGTCCTTGTCATGGCCGGGCACCGGCAATCTGGTCCAGGGGAGAAAACGTGAGACATAGCTCAGTCATAGCCACGGTCGCGGCTGGGGCGGCGACCCTGCTGGTCGCCGCGTGCGGCAGCAGCTCGTCCAGCGCCAGCAGTTCCAGCAGCGCGGCGGCCACCGGTGCGTCCAGCTCGGCCAGCGCGGCCACTTCGGCGGCGGTCTCGGGCGCGGCGAGCGGGTCGACCACCGGCAAGTTCCTCGGCTGCATGGTCACCGACACCGGCGGCATCAACGACAAGTCGTTCAACCAGTCCGCCTGGGAAGGCATGCAGGAGGCCGCCGCGGCCAACCCGAGCGTCTCGGTGAAGTACCTGCCGTCCACGGCGGAGAGCGACTACGTCCCGAACATCAACCAGTTCATTACCGACAAGTGCGGCATCATCGTGACGGTCGGCTTCGCCATGGGGACGGCCACCCAGACCGCCGCGACGAAGAACCCGACGCAGGACTTCGCGATCGTGGACAACGCGTACCCCAAGGTGATCAAGAACATCGACTCGCTGGTGTACAACACCGTGCAGGACGGCTTCCTCGGCGGTTACCTGGCGGCGGGCATGTCGAAGACCGGCAAGGTCGCGACGTTCGGCGGCGCCCAGTACCCCACGGTCACCATCTACATGGACGGGTTCTACGACGGCGTCCAGTACTACAACCAGCAGCACAAGAAGAACGTGCAGGTGCTCGGCTGGAGCGAAACCACCCAGAAGGGTGAGTTCACCGGCGACTTCACCAACGAGACCAAGGGCCAGACGGTCACCCAGACCTTCATCCAGGAAGGTGCCGACGTCATCTTCCCGGTCGCGGGCAACGTCGGCCTCGGCTCGGCCAAGGCGGTCCAGCAGGCGGACGCCCAGGGCGGCAAGGTCAACATGCTGTGGGTCGACACCGACGGCTGCGTCAGCGCCGCGCAGTACTGCAAGTACTTCATCAGCAGCGTGACCAAGGGCATCCAGGCGTCGGTGAAGGCGGCGGTGCTCAGCGCGGCGGGCGGCTCCTACAAGGGCGGTGACTACATCGGCAATCTCACCAACGGCGGCGTGGTGCTGTCTCCGTTCCACGACTTCTCCGGCCAGGTCCCGGCGGCGCTGCAGGCGGAGCTGAAGACCATCGGTGCGGGCATCGAGAGCGGCGCGATCAAGACGCCGACCAAGAGCCCGGTCAGCTAGCGGGCTAGTCAGTAAGGAATTTGGCGGTAACCGGTGGAACTTGAGCTCAGGGGCATCACCAAGAGGTTCGGCCCGCTCGTGGCGAACGACGGGATCAGCCTCTCGGTGGCCCCGGGCCAGGTACACGCCCTGCTCGGCGAGAACGGGGCGGGCAAGACCACCCTGATGAACGTCCTCTACGGGCTGATGCAGCCCGACGAGGGCGAGATTGTCATCGACGGCGCCCCGGCGAGCTTCCACTCGCCGAAGGACGCCATCGCGGCCGGCATCGGCATGGTGCACCAGCACTTCATGCTGGTGCCGGTCTTCACCGTGGCCGAGAACGTAACGCTGGGTATCGAGCAGGCCGGCCGGGCCGGCCTGCTCGACCGGCGGCGGGCCCGGCGCGAGGTCGCCGAGCTGTCGCACCGCTACGGCCTCGACGTCGACCCGGACGCGCTGGTGGAAGACCTCCCGGTCGGCCTCCAGCAGCGGGTCGAGATCGTCAAGGCGCTCGTCCGGCAGGCCAACGTGCTGATCCTGGACGAGCCGACGGCCGTGCTCACCCCGGCCGAGACCGAGGAGCTGTTCCGCATCGTGCGCCAGCTGCGCGACGGCGGGACCTCGATCATCTTCATCTCCCACAAGCTCCGGGAAGTCCAGGCGATCGCCGACAAGGTCACCGTGCTGCGCCGCGGCGCGGTGGTCGGCGAGCGGCCCCCCTCCGCCAGCGCCGAGGACCTGGCCGCCCTGATGGTGGGGCGCAACGTCCAGCTCCGGGTGAGCAAGGCCCCGGCCCGTCCGGGCGAGGCCGTGCTCAGCGTGACCGGCCTGACCGTGCGCGGCGACGACGGCCGCACCCACGTGGACGACCTGTCGTTCGACGTGCGCGCGGGGGAGATCCTGGGCATCGCCGGGGTACAGGGCAACGGCCAGACCGAGCTGTGCGAGGCGCTGCTGGGACTGCGCCCCGCCGCGGCCGGCACGGTGACGCTGAACGGCCAGGACCTGACCCGCGAGACGCCCCGCACCCGGCTGCGGGCCGGCATCGCCTACGTACCCGAGGACCGCACCGAAGACGGCCTGGTGAGCTCGTTCTCGGTATCGGACAACCTCATCCTGGACCTGTACGACCGCAAGCCCTTCGCTTCCGGCATCAACCTCAGGCTGCCCGAGATCGCCAGGAACGCCGCCGCCCGGATCGAGGAGTTCGACGTCCGCACCGGGTCGCCGGGCACCCCGGCGGGCACCCTCTCCGGCGGTAACCAGCAGAAGGTCATCCTGGCCCGGGAACTCGGCCGGGAACACAAGCTGCTGATCGCCAGCCAGCCCACCCGCGGCATCGACGTCGGGTCGATCGAGTTCGTCCACCGCCGCATCGTGGACCAGCGCGACCACGGCGTCGCCGTGCTGATCGTGTCGTCCGAGCTGGACGAGATCTACGCCCTGGCCGACCGGATCGCGGTCATGTACGAGGGCAAGATCACCGGCTTCCGCGACCCGGACGTCTCCGCCACCGAGCTGGGACGGCTGATGGCCGGCGGCGCCGACGTCGAGACTGCCGCGAAGATCAACGCCGAGACCAACGGCGAGACCAGCGCGGGAAGCACGGCGGAAACGCCGCCCGAAGCGACCGCCGCCCAGGAGGAAGCGTGACCACGCCGCCGGAGGCGGAACCCGCCGCCACGCCGCCCCCCGCCCGGACGGAGCCGGCTGGCGGCAAGGAGAGCCAGCGCTCGTTT
>DASWUW010000975.1:0-2262 GCA_036406335.1 Trebonia sp. | reverse complement strand
GGGTGGCCGAGCAGGACCTGCTCGATCTCACGGGGTGAAACGGCCGGGCCGCCGGGGAAGATCAGCGGTGCTTCTGACATGGCTCACGACTCCTCGTTCAATGGCAGGCACGGCCAGGCAGGGTGTGACTCACACCATCTGCGGCAGTGCGGGACAGATGCCTCGGAGGGGGTCGCGGCGTGTGTAAGGATGGCATACAACGAGTCACCGCGCATTCAGGCGGCGCTCAATGTTGCCGACATGTTGTCTAAGCGGCACATCGCCGCGCGAGAGCGGGCGCGATGGGCGAAACTAGCAGCGTGCTTTGCGTGACTGAGGTCGGCCAGGCCGACGACCCGAGGCTCGCCGACTACACCCGGCTCACCGACGCCAGCCTGCGGACGCACCTGGAGGCGGAGCACGGGCTGTTTATCGCCGAGGGCACCAAGGTCATCACCCGGGCCGTCACCGCGGGCTACCCGGTGCGCTCAGTGCTGCTGGCCCGCGGCCGCCTGGTCGACCTGCCCGCCCTGGGCGTGGCGACGGGCGCCTCCCTGGACGGCGGCAGCCCGGACCGCGGGACCGGTGACGTGCCTGCTTACGTAGTTCCGGACGAGGTCGCCGAGAGCCTGACCGGTTACCGGGTGCACCGGGGGGCGCTGGCGTCGCTCGGCCGCCGTCCGCTGCCCGGCACCGCCGAGGTGATCGCGGGCGCGCGGCGCATCGTGGTCCTGGAAGACCTGGTCGACCACGGCAACGTGGGCGCGATCTTCCGCTGCGCCGCCGCCCTCGGCGTGGACGCGGTGCTGCTGTCGCCCCGGTGCGCGGACCCGCTCTACCGGCGGTCGGTGAAGGTCTCCATGGGGGCCGTGTTCGCCGTCCCCTACACCCGGATGGCCGGCTGGCACGACGGCCTGGCCGAGCTGAAGACCGCCGGGTTCCGCGTCCTCGCGCTGACCCCGGACGACGACGCGGCCCCGATCGGCGGCGCGCTCGGCCACTCCGGCCGCGTCGCGCTGCTGCTCGGCACCGAAGGGGACGGGCTGTCCTCCCACTGGCTGCACGAGGCCGACGAGGCGGTGCGCATCCCGATGAACCCGGCCGCGCGCGCCGCCGGGGTGGACTCGCTCAACGTGGTGGCCGCCGCCGCCATCGCCTGCCACCTGCTGGCCGGGTAAGTTCCTCAGGCCGAGGCCGAGCCAGGTGGCGAGCCCGGCGATCTCGGCCTGTACCGCCTCGGACATCTCGCCGGTAAAGGGAACGTCCTGGTGCACGGCGTTGACGGTGAGGACGCCGGCCTTGCGGTCGGCGACGGCGTCGAGCTTGCCCACCAGCCGGTCCCCGTACAGCACCGGCAGGGCATAGTAGCCCCAGCGCCGCTTCGCGGCCGGCCTGTACATCTCCAGCTGGTAGTCGAACTCGAAGATGTCCAGCGCGCGGACCCGGTCGTGCACCAGCCGGTCGAACGGCGACAGCAGCGCCGCCCGGCCTTCGAACGGCCCGCCCAGCGACTCGCCCAGGTAGGCCGGGTCGACCCGCCAGCGACCCTTGATCCCGTCGATCTCGGCCGCCTCTCCGGTGGCGGCGCCGACGATGGCCGGCTCCATCATGGTTTCCGTCCCGGTGACCCGGGCGATACCCAGGGCGGCGAGCCGCCGCCGGTCCCGTTCCCGCGCGGCCTCGTCCGCCGGGATAACCGGGTGACCGGGGTAGACCCGCTCGGCGAGGTCCCACAGCCGTTCCCGGCCGCGGCGCCCGGCGACCGCGACCTCGCCCCGGGACACCATGAACTCGAGCAGCCGGGTGATGTTCTTGTTATTGGTCCAGCCGGTGGACTGCCATGGCCTGACGCAGCTGTCCGGCAGTTCCCGGGACGGGAGCGGGCCGCCGTCCGCGAGCCGGGCCAGGATGTCACGCCGGCAGCTGTCGTTGGCGGCGACCCATTCCCGGTTGAAGACCTGCCAGTCCCGCAGCGGCCCGGTACCCGGCCAGGCGGCCAGGTCCGCCTGGTAGAGGGCGAGATCCTCGGCGGGCCGCAGGAAGGCCCGCAGCTCGATGACGTGCTGGCCGGCGATCGCCGCCTTGAGGTCGTCGGGCCGGTACGCCGCGCCGAGCCGGGACCAGGCGACCAGGTCGGCGCTCGGCGCGACCGCACTGACCGGGTCAAGCTGCAGCGCGGTGAGCCGTCGCACCACGCTGAGCAGGTCCGGCGGGCGCTGGCGGGCCAGCAGCTGAGCGCGGACGGCAATCCGCCGCGCGTCCAGCCGGCTAAGCCGGTGCACG
>DASWUW010000974.1:0-5045 GCA_036406335.1 Trebonia sp. | reverse complement strand
GCTACCGCCGCGCCGTGCCGGAGCGCGGCGTTCAGCGCCTCCTGCGGGCCCAGATCCCCGGGAGCGCTGTCCGAGACGGCGAGACGGCCGCGGCGGTCGCCGGGCTCGTCCGCCACGATGACCGCGCCGAGCCCGGAAAGCAGCGCCCCGGCCGCCGGGTCGGAAGTGACCACCACGACCCGGGCCACCTCCGGGCAGGCGGCCGCCGCGACCGCGGTATCCGCCGCCCGCGCGAGCGCGAGCTCCCGGCGGCGGTCGGCGGCCAGCACGGCGAGCCGCGACTTAGCCTGGGCGAGTACTTTGACTGGCAGCAGAACTGTCCAGGTAAAACGGGCCGAGTCAGTCATCTAGCCGGAATCCTGTCCTTCTGGTGTGCTAGTTCACTGAGACCAAATTTGGGAGTATGACGTGCGGTACCGGATCACGGGAAGGCCTCTCGGATGAGCAAGTCTTACTCCCCTGCGTGGCGGCTGTTCACCGTCGTCGTGTTTCGTCCCCTCCTGCACGTGCTGGTCAGGAACAAGTGGGCAGGCCGGGAGAACATTCCCCGCAAGGGCCCGGTGATCTTCGCGCCGAACCACATGTCCTACGCGGACTGGGGCACCGACTCGCTGTTCTTCTACGAGTCGGGCCGGTACCCGACGTTCATGATCAAGGCCTCCGCGTTCAAGGCTCCGTTCATCGGCAGGCTGCTGGTCGGCTGCGGCCAGATCCCGGTCAACCGCGGTGCGGCCGACGCGGCGCTGGCCATCCGGCGGGGCGAGCAGGCCCTGGCCGAGGGCGCGGCGGTGATCGTCTACCCCGAGGGGACCGCGACCCGCGACCCGGGCCTGTGGCCGATGGCGGCCAAGACCGGTGTCGCCCGGCTCGCGCTCGCCACCGGCGCGCCGGTGATCCCGGTCGCGCGCTGGGGTACTCAAAACGTTCTCCCTTACGGCAGCAAGAAGGTCCGGCTGTGGCCCCGGCAAACCGTGCGTACGGTAGCCGGCAAGCCGGTCGACCTGTCGGAATGGGCCGGCAAGCAGACCTCGGCGAAGGCCCTGCGGGCCGCCACCGATGCGATCATGACCGAGGTGACGGCCCTGGTGGCCTCGCTGCGGGACGAGGAACCGCCGGCCGTGGCATTCGACCCGGCGAAGTCGGGCCAGCCTAAGCCTTCCCTCGGGACATGAAGGCCGCGGTGCTCGGCGCGGGCTCCTGGGGGACCACGTTCGCGCAGGTGCTCTGTGACGCGGGGACACCGGTCACGCTGTGGGCGCGGCGGGCGGACGTCGCGGAGGCGGTCAACGGCAGCCACGAGAACCCCCGCTCCCTGCCGGAGATCAGGCTGCCGCCGACGCTGACCGCGACGACGGACGTCAGCGCCGCCCTCGACGGGGCCGATCTGGTGGTCCTCGCGGTCCCGGCCCAGACGCTCAGGGCAGGCCTGACCCGGTGGGCGCCGTCTATCCCGGACAAGTCCCTGCTCGTCTCGCTGATGAAAGGGATCGAGCTCGGCTCGCGCAAGCGGATGAGCGAGGTCATCATGGAGGTGGCCGAGGTCCCCGAGTCGCGGGTCGCCGTCGTGTCCGGGCCGAACCTGGCCCGCGAGATCGCCCAGCGCCAGGTCGCCGCGACCGTGGTGGCCTGCTCCGACGAGCTGTCCGCGCGGCTACTGCAGCGGGCCTGCCATACCGGCTACTTCCGGCCGTACTGGAACACCGACGTGCTCGGCTGCGAGCTCGGCGGCACGGTGAAGAACGTCATCGCGCTCGCGGTCGGCATCGCGGTCGCGCTCGGCCTCGGCGACAACACCAAGGCGACCCTGATCACCCGCGGGCTGGCCGAGATGGCGCGGCTGGGCGAGGCGATGGGGGCCGACCCGCGGACCTTCGCCGGGCTGGCCGGGCTGGGCGACCTGGTGGCGACCTGTTCGTCGCCGCTGTCCAGGAACCGGCGGTTCGGCGAGTATCTCGGCCAGGGCCTAGACGCCGCCGCGGCCAAGGAGCGGACCACGCAGACCGCCGAGGGCGTGACCTCGTACGCGCCGGTCCTCGAGCTGGCCCGTAAGCACGGTGCGGAGATGCCGATCACCGAAGTAGTCGCCGGGGTGGTTTCCGGCCGGCTGGCGGTCCGCGACGCCGCGGCCGCGCTGGTGTCCCGCTCGGCCAAGCCGGAATGGTACGGCGCCTAGCCAAAACCCGGCATCGTCCCTGGCCGGGCCCGGCGGGAAGGTACGGTGGGTTCATATGGAGATAGCTCGACGTCAGCTCGGGGAGAACACCCGGGCGGTGCACCTGCCGCCTCCGCCGGAGACCACCCAGCGTCCGCTGGGGACGCCCGTCTACCGCACGGCGGCCTGGGCGTTCTCTTCCCCCCAGGAGTACGCGGCGGTCCTGGGCGACCAGATACCGGGATACAGCTACAGCCGGATCGACAACCCCACGGTGGACGCCTTCGCCCGCTCGGTCGCGGCCCTGGAAGGGGCCAACCTGCAACGGTGGCCAGCCGCGCAGGCGTTCGCGTCCGGGATGGCGGCGATCTCCGGGGTGTTCTGGGCCTTCGCCCGGACGGGCGCGCACGTGGTGGCGTCCGCCGCGGTCTACGGCGGCACCTACAGCCTGCTGCGCAACGTGCTGACCAGGTTCGGGGTCGAGTCGGACTTCGTGGACATCACCGACCTGGACGCGGTCACCGCCGCCATCCGGCCGACGACGCGGATCATCTACACCGAGACGATCGCCAACCCGACCACCGCGGTCGCCGACCTCAAGCGGCTGGCCGAGATCGCCCATGAGCGGGGGGCTCTGCTGGTCGTCGACTCGACGCTCGCCCCGCCGGTGATCTGCCGGCCGCTCGAGCACGGCGCCGACCTGGTCGTGCACTCCGCGACCAAGTACATCGGGGGCCATTCGGACGTCACCGGCGGCGTGGTCACCGGGGCCCTCGAGCTCATCACGCAGATCCGGACGACGCGGATCGACACCGGCGCCTCGCTGTCGCCCGACGACGCCTTCCAGCTCCGCCGGGGGCTGGAGACCCTGCCCGTCCGGGTGCGCCGCCAGTGCGCCACCGCCTCGGTGTTCGCGGCGACGCTGGCCAAGCACCCGGCGGTGGCCAGCGTGGACTACCCCGGGCTGCCCGCCCACCCGGGGCACGAGATGGCCCGGCGGCAGTTCGACTCGGGCCCCGAAGGAGTCCGGTTCGGGGCGATCGTCACCGTCACGCCGCACGGCGGCCGGGAAGCGGGACTCGCGTTCGCGTCCAAGCTCAGGCTGGCCGCCGTGGCCACCTCGCTCGGGGGGACGCACACCGTCGTCTCCCACGTCGCGTCCACCACGCACCGCCAGCTCGACGAGCGGGCCCTGGCCGCGGCGGGCATCGACGCCGGCGCGGTGCGCTTCTCCATCGGCCTGGAAGACTCGGAAGACCTGATCAGCGATGCCTACGTCGCGCTCGAGGCCCTCGGCCGCTGAAAATGGCGGCCGTAACTCCGAGGCAATCATTCTCCGGGTGGTCAGCGGCTACCATGTTCGCTGGAGCAGCGGAGGTGGTTCATGGGTTCGGCGCGCAAGGTCCGGGTTGCCGTGGTGTTCGGTGGGCGCAGCGCCGAGCACGCGGTGTCGTGCGCGAGTGCGGGCCTGGTACTCGGAGCCATCGACCCGGACCGCTACGACGTCGTTCCCATCGGCATCGCCACTGACGGGCGCTGGGTGCTGACCTCTGGCGATCCCGCCCGGCTGGCGCTCGTCGCGGGCGCTCTGCCGTCGGTGGAGGCGGTCGCGACGCCGGGGGTCTCGGTGACCCCGGCGGCCGGGCCGGGCGGCGGGGCGCTGGTGTTCAGCGGGCCGACAGCGGTGCCGCCGGAACTCGGCCAGGTCGACGTCGTCCTGCCGCTGCTGCACGGGACCTTTGGCGAGGACGGAACGATCCAGGGCCTGCTCGAGATGGCCGGGATCCGTTACGCCGGCGCCGGGGTGCTGGCCAGCGCGGCGGGCATGGACAAGGAGTACATGAAGCTGCTGTTCACGGTGCGCGGGCTGCCCGTCGGGCCGTACGTGGTGGTACGCGACCGGGACTGGGGCTCGGCGCCGTCGTCGCCGGAGCGCAAGCGGGTGCTGGACGAGGTCGCGGAGCTCGGCTGGCCGGTGTTCGTCAAGCCGGCCCGGGGCGGTTCGTCGATCGGGACGTCCCGGGTGGCCGGCCCCGACGAGCTCGAGGCGGCGGTCGCCGACGCCCGCCGGTACGACAAGAAGGTGCTGGTCGAGGCGGCTATCGACGGGGCCGAGATCGAGTGCGCGGTGCTCGAGGGCACGGGCGGAGGGCCGCCGGAGGCGTCGCTGCCGGGCATGATCGTGGTCGACCCGCACTCCGACTGGTACGACTTCGAGGCCAAGTACCTGGGGGCCGAGTCGCGGATGGAGATCCCGGCGCCGATCCCGGCCGCCGCCACGGCCCGGGTGCAGGCCCTGGCCTGCGCGGCGTTCGACGCGATCGGGTGCGAGGGGCTGGCCCGGGTGGACTTCTTCCGCACCCCGGCGGGCGAGATCCTGGTGAACGAGATCAACACCATGCCCGGGATGACGCCGACGTCCGGGTTCCCGATGATGTGGGCGGCCTCCGGGCTGCCGCTGCCGCAGCTGGTCGACCGGATCATCACGACCGCGCTGGCGCGGCGGTGACGAAGGTCTGGGTGAGCGGGTAGGAGGTCTTGCCGCCGGGTCCGCCGGAGACCGGCGGGCGCTTGCCGGGGAAGATCACGGTGACCTCCGTGTAGCGGCGGTCGGCGGGGTAGCCGGGCACCGCGGCACTCCCCCAGAAGGCGGCCAGCACCGGGTAGCGGATGATCTTCCCGGCGGCGCAGTAGGGGGTGCAGTCGTTCTGGTAGAAGGTCCCGTAGCCGCTGGCGAGGCTGGCCGTCCAGCTCGTCCAGTGCATGTCCTGCAGCCCGGTACCAGCGTCAGCGCAGGTAAGTATGTAGCCGGCGGGCGCCTCCGCGGGCTTGGAGCCGCAGTCGAGGACGACGTAGTGCGGGCCGGCGGTTACCGTCTCGGCGGCGGAGGCAC
>DASWUW010000973.1:0-5873 GCA_036406335.1 Trebonia sp. | reverse complement strand
AACGAGAGCGGTACGGATGCCGGCCGACGCCGCGAAGCCCGCCAGCTGCGAACCGACCGCGGCCGCCTTCTGATCGGGCGACAGGGAGAGCACCACGATGACCGAGCGCTTGCTGCCGTTGCCGTTGCCGGAGGGGGTTATCCCCAGCCGGTCGATGACCACGCGCAGCTGCCGGGAATCGGCGGGCCCGGCGACCGGGCCGCGCCGCTTCCTGCCCCGGGCAGGCTGGCCCGCCGGGACGGAAGCGAGGACGGGAAATCCGGCCGCGTTGGCTATGTCGTCCCGTGCTCGCAGCCGGCGGTCGGCGCGGCTGCGCCGGATGGCCAGCAGGAAACCGACCAGCGCGCCCGCCAGCAGGCCGCCCCCGGCGAACAGCGCGATGTGACTCGAACGCGACGTGCCGGTGGCGATACTGGCCGGAACGAGCACTTTCGCGAAGACATACCCGACTGGGCTATTAGGTCCCTCAATGTAAATGATGTAAGCGGTCGCGACGGCGTTGGCTTCGTTCTCGGCCGCGGTCGCCGACATGTCCTTGGCGGTGATGGACAGCACATTCGGGGTTACCGTAGCGACGGTTACCTGTTTGACGAAACTCTCAATTGACACCGGGGAGTGGAGCGCGCCCAGGGCGCTCTGGAGGATCGGCGTGCTGCCCGCGATCGTGTTCTGCGTCGCGATGTTCGGCCGCGGGGTCGGGACGATGACGAGCGCCTGCGTCGTCTTCAGCGGCGGAGTAACAAATGCATAACCAGCGCCGCCCAGTATCCCGATCAGCACCGCAATACCGACCAAGGCCTTATACCGCCGGAAAATATCTATAGACCGGCGCAAGTTCAATGGCTGGTGGTTCACTGGTCCTCCGGTGCGATCTCCGGGATGATGTCGGTCATTGTGCCGGATTTACCCGATGATATGGCTGTCCGGTACCTGGCTGCTACGCGAGCCCGGCGGCCCGCCGAACTCCAGGCGGGTTACCAGCGGTACCCCGCGCCCGCAGTTGCCCTGCCCCAGCAATGTGAAGGCGGGCACCTTCATCCCCAGGCCGGCCGAATACCAGCCCAGGATGGGATCGGTCTCGCCCCGGTGCAGACTCCAGCTTAGTTCGCCCGGCAGCAGCAGGCGCGCGGTCCCTGGCGCCGCCGAATCCGGCCAGCTGAGCTCGGCCGCCTGCCCGTCCAGGGCAGCCTGGATCTCCGGGCCGAGATGGAAGGCCAGCCGGATCTCCTGGCCGTCACCGTCGATGTCGTCGGTAATCTCGATGGCCCGGGACCCGCGGTCCAGCCGGACGGCCCGCTGGTGCCGGACGGGCGGGCTCGCCGCCGCGTAACCGTCGTGCTCCGCGGTCCAGCTGGCCACGGTCCCGGCGTCGGCCGCGGCCAGCTCCCGGCCGGCGGCATGCCGCAGCCAGAGAAACGCCCCGCCCCGGGTGGACTGCCACTGCCCGCCGATCTCGACGGTGTTGTGCGCGACGGTGGACTGGAAGTAGGAACGCCAGCCGGGCTCACCGTGGTAGCAGTAGGTACCCGGGTCGGCCAGGACATCGACGCCGCCGTAGCGGACTTCTACCGACAGGGCGTCCGCGTGCGCGTGGGCGGCGATGGACAAGAACCCGTGCGGTCCGCCGTCGCAGCGGCACCACAGTTCAGGGGAGCTGGTGTCCGCGGCCGCGGACGGCGTAGTGCGCAGGATGGTGAGGCCGGCGTCCGGGAAACGGTCCGGGCGCTGCCGCGGGCGGCCCGGGATGGCCCGCGGGCCGCCCAGCAGGGCCCCCGTCAGGACCGAGCCGGCGTCCGGCTCGGGCTGCGGCCACCAGTCGAGGCGGCCGAAGAGCGCGTCGCCAAGCGCCAGCAGGGCCGGCCAGCGGTTGTGCTCGGGGACGTCGAGGAGAACCACGCGCCCCTCGTCGGAGTCGCCCTGACGGGGCGGTCGCAGCCGTTCGTCGACCAGTGCCGCCATGGCATCGGTCATCGCGCACAGCCGCCGCCAGGTCGCGGCACCGAGCGGGGTGCCCGCGGCCTCGGCCTCGATCGCGGCGAAGAAACCGAGCTCGGCCACGAAGCCGTGGTAGTCCGAGGCCAGCTCGCGGTTGATCCCGGACGGGAAGGTGTTGTGCTCCAGCTCGGATTCGAGCAGCCGGGCCGAGTCCCGGCGCCACCGGTCGCTCTCCGCGAACCAGGGGAAAGCGCAGCTGGCGGCCAGCTGCCCGGCGGCCTCGGCGATCACGTGGTTGTTGGCCGACGACCCGCGGCTCTCAAACGCGGCCAGGTACTGCTGGTGCCAGTGAATCTGGCGCAGCGCGAGGTCATTGTGCTCAAACAGCCCGGCGGCCGGCGGCCAGCCGTCGAGCAGCCGCCGGATCCAGGCAAAGTTGATCAGCCGGACGCCGAGCTCGATGCCGCTGGTCCAGTTGACCCCGGACAGGAAGGGGTTCTCCCGCCACCAGGACCGCAGCTGCTCGGCGACGCGCTCCGCGTAGGCGTCCTCGCCGGTGAGGTACCAGGCCGCCGCGAGCAGAGTCAGGTGCTGCAGCCGGTTGACTTCCCAGACCTGCTTGATGTTGCCGACCGTGTCCTCGGACCGCTGGTTGATGCTGAACGCGTACTTGTCCGGAGCGGACCGCCGGTCCGTCACCGGGCAGTAGAACCAGTCCGGCTGCGTCATATCGGTCCGGACGACGCCGAGCATCTCCCAATCGCCCTTGAGCAGGCGGTCCGCCGCCGCGGTGATCGCGGCCCGGGCGGTCTCGGGCACCCGGGAGGCGGTGTGCGCGGGCAGCAGCGCGGTGAACCGCCGGTCGCGCGGCGGGAACGGCGGCAGCCCGGCGACCTGATCCGGGCGGACCTGCCGCCGCGCCCAGCGGCGCCGGACCGCCTGCTCGCGCGCACGCCAGACCAGCTCGCCAGGTGACATCCGGGCGAGCCGCCTGACGTACCAGTTGAGCTGGGTGGCCGCCGTCTTGCTCATACCTTTTCCGGGCGGCCGCTGAGCAAGCTCATCCCTACCGCGATCGTGGCCCGCGTGGTCGCCAGCAGGGAGTCGGCGCTGATCGGCATCGGGCCGCCGGTACGGACCGCCTCGACAAACGCCTTCATCTCGGACTGCTGGCCCTTGTCCTGGCCGCCGCGCGCCTTGGCGGTGGACTTCCCGCTCGCGGTCCACACCGTGGCTTCCTTGAAGTTGTCCAGCCGGGCGGACCGGCCCCCGCCGGTGACGTCCATCGTCTCCTTCGGGAACCTGGCGTTGCCGCCGGTCAGGTAGGCGATGGTGCCCGCCGCGCCGCTGGCGAAGCGGAACGTGGCCTGCACGTCGCCCTTTTCCGGGCCGCGCACCGCGTAGACCTCTTCCGCCGGCGAAGCGGCCCACCAGGTGAGCGTGTCGACGAAGTGGCCGCCCTCGCCGACGAAACGCGATCCCTCGGCTTCCTCGTTGAGATACCAGCTGTTGGCGGCGAGCGGGCCCGCGTTCACCAGGTACCTGGTCGCGGCGGTGGCGGCGGTCGCGCCGAAGTCCTTGCGCATGGTGGTGAGCAGCGGGGCGAACCGGCGGTTGAAGCCGACCATGAGCCGGTCGTTGCCGGTCTCCGCGATGGCCTGGGCGATCTGGTCGGTTTCGTCCCGGGTCAGCGCGAGCGGCTTCTCCACGAAGACCGCCTTGCCCGTCGCCAGCGCCCGGCACACCAGCTTCGCATGGGTAGCGTGCCGGGTCACGATGAAGATGGCGTCGAGGGAGGCGTCGTCGAAGACGGAGTCGGCGTCGGTCGACGCGGTGATGAAGCCGAACTTCTGCTGTGCGTTGACCGCCGACAGCGACTTCGTGGTGGCCACGTGCGCAAGGGTGGCCTCGGGCAGCTTGGCCAGGTGGGGCAGGAGCATGGAGCTGGCGTAGTTGCCGGCTCCCACGAAGCCGATGGTGACCTGGTCCCTGGGGCCGGCGGAATCGGCCCGAACGGACGGTGGCTTCGCGCCCGGGAGCACGCGCTTGGTCGCCGGAGCGGGCGCGTCCGCGGCGGGAACCGGGTACTCCAGCAGCACGCCGACCGCCTTGAGGGCGCCGGACTTGAGGTCCTCGTAGACCTTGGCCGCCTCGGTCAGCGGGAAGACGCCGTCGATGAGCGACGACACGTCGAGGTGGTTACGCGCGACGAGGTCGAGGAAGGACTCCAGGTTGCGCTTCTCGGTCCAGCGGACGTACCCGGCCGGGTAGTCGATGCCGTCGAGCTCGTAGCGGGTGTCGTACCGGCCGGGACCGTAGGACCGGGAGAACCGGACGTCCAGTTCCTTCTCGTAGTAGGCGTTCCAGGGCAGGTCGAGCTTCATCTTGCCGATGTCGATGACCCGGCCGCGGTCGCGGGCCAGCTTCACCGCCGCCTCGACCGGGCCGTTGCTGCTGCCGCCGGCCGCCAGGAACACGTGGTCGGCCCCGCGGCCGCTGGTGATCTTGCCCAGCTCGGCCAGCATGATGTCCAGCTCATCGGGTGAACCGCAGGCGACGGCGCCCGACTTCTCGGCCAGCCGGCAGCGGTCGGGGACGGGGTCGATGCCTATTGACTGCACGCCCGCCGCCGCCAGCAGCCGGACCACCAGCTGGCCGATCAGGCCGAGGCCGATGACGGCGGCGGTCTCGCCCAGCTGCACCTCGGCCCGGCGCACGCCCTGCATGGCGATGGCCGCCACCGTGGCGAACGCGGCGTGCTCGGGGAGCACCCCGTCGGGGACGGCGGCACACAGGTTGACCGGTACCCAGTTGTACTCGGCGTGCAGCGCCTGCTCGTTGCCCGCGCAGGCGACCAGCTGGCCGACCTTGAACTCCTCCGCCCCCCGGCCGACCTCGGTCACCACGCCGCACAGCGAGTAGCCCAGCGGCGTGTAGGAGTCGAGCTTGTTCATCACCTTCTGGTAAGTGCTGGCCAGCCCCTGGGTCTGCACCTGGTCGATGACCTTCTTGACCTGGTCCGGCCGGGCCCGGGCCATGCCCACCATGGACATGCTGGCCTCGCTGACCTTCATCATCTCGGTGCCCGTGGAGATCAGCGAGAACAGCGACCGCACCAGGACACCGCCGGGACGGCTTACCGGCGCCGGCACGTCGAGAACGGCCAGTTCCCCGGACTTGTAGTTCTGGGCTATCTGCTTCATGGGGTCCTTCACACGCTCATGCGGCCGGCGGCGGCCAACTGTCCAGGTGAAATCAGGTGAAGCGAAGTTCTAGGTCAACCGCTCGTAGACATCCAGGTAGGCGCGCTCCTGGTGCTGCCACGCGAGCTCGTTCTCGACCCGCACCCGGCCGAGCTTGCCCAGGTCGGCCCGGCGTGACGGGTCATCGACGAGCTCTACGATGGCCCGGGCGTACTCGCGCACGTCATTAGGCACGGCGTACACCGCGGCATCACCCGCGGACACGCGCGTCTCGCGCAGGTCGAAGGCGACGACCGGAAGCTCGAACGCCATGTACTCCATCGTCTTGTTCATGGTGGACACGTCGTTGAGCGGGTTTTTAGGATCGGGCGAAAGGCCCACGTCCGCAGTGGACAGAATACGGGTTACCTGCTCATCCGGTGCCCGTCCGGTAAATTCGACATGTCCGGCCAGGCCCAGTTCATCCCGCAGGGCGACCAGCTCGTCAAAGCTGTCGCCCGAGCCGATCAGGGTAAAGGCGATGTCCTCGCGCCCGAGCTCGCGCACGATGACGTCGGCCGCCCGCACCACGATGTCCACCCCGTCCTGCGGTCCCATGACCCCGATGTAGGCGGCGAGGAACTGGCGCCCCCGGCGCTGCTCCGGGTCGGCCGGGCCGCGCTTGAGCTTCTCCGGGTCCGGTCCGGTGCGGACCACCGTCACGTCGGCCGGCGACTTGCCGCTGCGCTTGATGGC
>DASWUW010000972.1:0-1692 GCA_036406335.1 Trebonia sp. | reverse complement strand
GAGATGTCCGCTGGGTCTACGCCCAGCTGAGCCAGCACAAGGACGAGGCCCGGCGCTTCTGGCGGGCCGAGTACGAGCTTGACGCGCTGATCGCGCGTTTTCCCAAGCCCTACGTCGCGGTCATGGCCGGCATCGTGATGGGCGGCGGCGTCGGCATCGCTTCGCACGGCCGCCACCGGGTGGTCACCGAGACCGCCCGGGTCGCGATGCCGGAGGTGGGCATCGGGTTCACCTCCGACGTAGGCGGCACCTGGCTGCTGTCGCACGCGCCCGGCGAGTTCGGCACCCACCTGGCGCTGACCTCGCAGGCGGCGGGCCCGGGGGACGCGATCGCCTGCGGCCTGGCCGACTGCTGCGTGCCCGCCAGACAGGTTGGTGACCTGGTGACAGCGCTGCGGTACGACCCGGCGCCGGCCGTGCTCGGCCGCTTCGCCGCCTCCGCGCCGCCGGGCGAACTCGCCGGGCAGGCGGACTGGATCAACCAGTGCTACGCCGGCGCCAGCGTCGAGCGGATCCTGGGCCGGCTCGCCCGGCACCCGGCGGCGCAGGCCCGGGCCGCGGCCGGGAAGATCCGCCGCCAGGCGCCGACCGCCCTCAAGCTGACCCTGCGCCTGCTGCGGGAGGCCGCCCGGGCACCCGACCTGGAGACCGTGCTGGCGCTGGAATTCCGGGTCATCTCGCACTGCATAGAGTCCGCCGACCTCGCCGAGGGCATCCGGGCCCAGGTCATCGACAAGGACCGCGCCCCCCGCTGGGCACCGCCGACGCTGGCCGAGGTCACCCCGGACCGGGTCGACTGGTTCTTCACCGAGCCGGATCCCGCGGCCGGGCGCTACACCCTCTGACCGGCGGCGGGCTACCGGACGGCAATCTTGCCAGCCGGCTGCCGGGCGGGGACACGGCAACCTTGCCGGAGTTACCGTGACATTATGACGACAACCAGTGACCCGGCTGCTTACTTCGGCCGTCAGGTGCGTAAGGAAAGATCGGCGCGCGGCTGGAACCTGCATGACTTCGGCCAGCTGGTCGCTTACCACCCGGCCGCGATCTCCCGCGTCGAAACGGGCAAGCGGCCGCCGACGGAGGCGTTCGCCGACCAGTGCGACCGCGTGTTCCCCGAGCGGGCCGGCTGGTTCCACGAGTTCTTCGAGGAAAGCCGGGGCTGGATGGCCCTTCCGGCCTGGCTGCGCGACTGGGCCTCGCACGAGCAGGGCACCCGGGTCCTGCGGGACTGGTGCCCGTCCATTGTCACCGGCCTGCTCCAGACCGAGGACTACGCCCGCGAGGTCAGCGCCATGACCCCCTGCGTGGCCGAGGACGAGGTAAACGCACGGGTGGCCTCCCGCCTGGCCCGGCAGCAGCGGGTGCTGCTGCGGGACGAGCCGCCCGTCACCTGGTTCCTGGTGGACTTCTTCACCCTGCTGCGCCAGGTCGGTACGACAGAAGTCATGGCCGCTCAGATGCGCCACCTCAGCGCGCTGGCCCGCCTGCCGCACGTGACCATCCAGGTCGTGCCGGGAACCGCGCACGCGGGCCTGGCCGGAGGGTTCACTGTGACCGATCTTGGCGCCTACGCCGAGTCGGTAATGCGCGGGCAGGTATTCGAGACGGACGAAACTGTTACCTCGCTCTCGCTGCGGTTCGATACCCTTCGCAGTAGTGCGTGCAGCGCGCCCGAGAGCGGCAAACTAC
>DASWUW010000971.1:0-3620 GCA_036406335.1 Trebonia sp. | reverse complement strand
TCGGCCTGGGCGGCCTGGTAAAGGATATCGACCTCATGCTGGCGGCGGCGGACGGCGCCGGCTTCGACGCCGGTCTCCTGCGGGCGACGCGCTCTTGTTACGAGACCGCGATAGCGGAGCACGGATCCGGCGAGGACGTCGCCGCCGTCGTCACCAGCTTCCGGCCGTCCGCCCGGTGATGACCAAAGGTTCCCGCAAGCCTCACCAGCACCGCGCAAGCACCGGTTGCGTTATTTCTTGTCTTCACCTTTGCCACGTACGCTGGATCAATGCTCACTGATTCCTACGGGCGGGTAGCGACGGACTTGCGGGTCTCCCTCACTGACCGCTGCAATCTCCGCTGCGCGTACTGCATGCCGCCCGAGGGACTGGACTGGCTGCCGTCACCGGAGCTGCTCTCCGGAGACGAGGTGGTGCGACTGGTCCGGATCGGGGTGGAGACCCTGGGGATCCGTGAGGTCCGCTTTACCGGGGGCGAGCCGCTGCTGCGGCGGGACCTGGTCGAGATCATCGCGGCCACGGCCGCGCTTTCCCCGCGCCCGGACATCTCGCTGACCACCAACGGGATCGGGCTCGAGCGGCGCGCCGGCGCCCTGCGGGCGGCCGGGCTAGACCGGCTCAACGTCTCGCTGGACACACTGCGGCCCGAGATATTCCGGAAGCTGACCCGCCGCGACCGGCTCCCGGACGTGCTGTCCGGCCTCGCCGCCGCCGCGGCCGCGGGACTCGCCCCGGTCAAGGTCAACGCGGTGGTGATGCGCGGCCTGAACGACGACGAGCCGCCGGAGCTGCTGCGCTACTGCCTGGAGCACGGCTACGAGCTGCGGTTCATCGAGCAGATGCCGCTTGATGCCCAGCACGGCTGGAAGCGCACGGAGATGGTCACCGCGGACGAGGTCTTCCGCTCGCTGTCGGCCGCATTCGACCTTTCCGACGACACCGAACGGCCCCGGGGCGCCGCCCCCGCCCAGACCTACCTCGTGAACGGCGGCCCGGCCCGGGTCGGAATCATCGCCTCGGTGACCCGCCCGTTCTGCGGCGCCTGCGACCGGGTGCGGCTCACCGCCGACGGGCAGATCCGCAACTGCCTGTTCGCCCGGTCGGAGAACGACCTGCGGGCCGCGCTGCGCTCCGGGGCCCCGGACGAGGAGATCGCCCGCCGCTGGCGCGCGGCGGTAGCGTCCAAGCTGCCCGGGCACGGCATCAACGACCCGGCCTTCCTCCAGCCGGACCGGCCGATGTCGGCCATCGGCGGCTGACCCCGGCACGTCAGCTCACCTGGTCCGGCGACGTCCGCGCTTGCCCGCTTGCGCGCTTACGCGCTTCTTGCTGTTATCCTGGGCGGGATTACCGGGCGACATAAGAGCCCGCTCAGGGGTACCAAGGTCGCCCAATCTGACAAAACGGGCGTGAAGGCTCTGGCCGGCCGGGGCTAGTCGCGGATGCGGCGCAGGTCGCCCGGCAGCCGCTCGGTGACCCGGGCGCGGTCCAGGTACTCTAGCAGCGGTATGGCTACCCGCCGGGACGTGCGCAGCGCCTGGCGAGCCTGCGACGTGGTGAAGGGCTGCTCAAGCCCGGCCAGCACCCGGGCCGCCTCCTGGTCGGCGCCGGGCGCGAGCACGACCAGGTCGGCGATGCGCAGCAGCAGCCCGACGCGGGCCGCGGTGGCCAGCGCCCGGGCGTCGAGGCCGAGGGCGCGCAGCCGCTCGGTGTCCGGCGCCGCGAACGGGTCGCCGGCCAGGCCGTCGAGGACCGACTGGACCGCGCCGGCGATCCGCGGCGGTAGCTGCCCGGTGGCCGGGGCCGGTTCAGGCCGGCCGGCTGCGGTCTCGGTCTCCTTGACGAAAATCCGCAGGTAAGCACCGTCGAGGACGACGTCATCGCCGGCCAGAGCCGCGACCAGGTCCCGGCTCGGCAAGCCGAGCGCAGCCCGGGCCGCCTCGGTCGGCATACCGGGGGCGAGCGGGTCCCGGGCACAGAACGCGGCCACCGCCTGGGGCAGCTCGGCCCGCAGCCGGGCCCAGTGCCCGGGGTCGGCCAGCCAGTCCCCGGCCACCGGAGCGGGCAGGCCGGCCAGGCCAGCCGCGGTCAGCCGGGGCGCGCGCAGCAGCTTGTGCCGGCCGAGCAGGTCGGCCGCCGCGGGGAGGTCGGGCCAGTCGGCGAGCTCGCGTACCGCGGCCGCACCCGCGCCCCGGCGGGCCAGCGGCGGCGGGAACGGGTCGAGGACACGTCCGCCGTAGATCGCGAGCCCGGCGGAGCCCGGGTCGCGCAGGATCACCCGGTCCCCGGCGTGCAGCGGCAGCGGGTCGCGCAGTCGCAGCCGCACGTAGACCGGGGCCGGATTCGTCCCGGTCACGGGTCCGGAGCCGAGCATGCGCACCCGGGCCTGGGTGCGGGCGGAACCGATGTGCAGCAGCAGGCTGGCGGGAAGCTTGGGTTCCGGGCCGGACGCGGCCGGCCAGATCCGGACGTCGACCTCCCCGGTGACGGTCCAGCGGCCCGGTTCGATCAGCGCCATGCCCCGGGCGGGGAGATCCGCCGGGACGCCCCGCAGGTTGAGCGCGACCCGGGCGACGCCGGAGACGGCCTCGGCGGGCTCGCCCAGCGCCTCCAGCCCGCGCACCCGGACTGACCTGTCCGCGGGGCTGAGCACCAGCTCCTGCCCGTTCCTGACCCGTCCGGCAGGCAGGGTGCCGGTGACGACGGTGCCGGCTCCCCGGATAGTAAACGACCGGTCGATCCAGAGCCGGACCGGCGCAGAAGCCGCATCCGGGGCGCCGAGGGAGGTGACGAGGCGGACGAGCGCGGCCCGCAGGCGGTCCAGGCCCTGCCCGGTGACGGCGCTGACCGCGACCGCCTCGACTGATCCGAGGCTGGTGCGCCCGATCTCGGCCAGCGCCTGGCGGGTCGCCGGCTCCGGGTCGGCCAGGTCGGCGCGGGTGACGGCCAGCAGGCCGTGCCGCACGCCGAGGGCATCCACCGCGGCCAGGTGCTCGGCCGACTGCGGCATCCAGCCGCCGTCCGCGGCCACCACGAACAGCACCGCGGGAACCGGGCCGAGGCCGGCCAGCATGTTAGGCACGAAGCGCTCGTGCCCGGGCACGTCGACGAAGGCCAGCTGCTCCCCCGCGACCAGGCCGTCAGCCGCGGCGGCCTTATCTCCCCGGGCCGGATCTCCCCGGCCAGGTGCTGCCCGGCCAGATGCTGCCCGGCCAGATGCTGCCCGGCCAGGTGCTGCCCCGGGAGGCAGGGTCATCCAGGCGTAGCCGAGGTCGATCGTCATGCCGCGGCGGCGTTCCTCCGCCCAGCGGTCCGGTTCCATCCCGGTGAGGGCGCGGACCAGCGTGGACTTGCCGTGGTCAACGTGCCCCGCGGTGGCGACGACGTACATCAGCCGCCGTCGCCGGTCAGCGGCCCGGCTGGGCCGGGATGCCCGCTCGCGGCCAGGACGGCCGCGACCACCCGGTCGTCGTCGGCCGGGTCGACCGAGCGCAGGTCGAGCAGCAGGCGCCCTTTTTCTACCCGGCCGGCCACGGCCGGCACGTCGCCCTGGCGGGCCGCCGGCCCGGCCTGCAGCGGCCGCGCCAGGCCCTCCGGCAGCGCCACCGCGGCGCTGGGCA
>DASWUW010000970.1:0-1681 GCA_036406335.1 Trebonia sp. | reverse complement strand
GTAAATTACTTTATGCCACCCGATATGCCGCGAACGCTCTCGGCTGACTAGTCCTTCGGTGAAGGCGCCGTGGCTGCGTTCGGGGTTGCGGGTCATGCCGGGCGCCCCAGGCAGCCGCCCCGGGGCACCGGCTGGTTCAGGGTGACGAGCAGCACGGCCGCAGGCAGTCACCGCGGCGGCGCCCACGAGGTTCCGCGGTACCGCCTCGGCCGGCAAAATGGCCTCGATCACCGGAACACGCCCGTGGCGCGGGGCGCGGGGAAACCCGGTACCGGCAGGATCTGCCGCGGGATTCCGGGCTGATCCGGGACCCCGGCAAACTCCGTCCTGCGGCGCCATTCCCGCGGGTAGCCGACGGAGACCTCCTCGAACCGGACCCCGTCGTACCACGTGGTCCGGGGGATGTGAAGATGACCGTAGACGACCGCGACGGCATTGAACTTCGTGTGCCAGTCGGCGGTGCGGTCGGTCCCGCACCACTGGGCGAACTCCGGATAACGAAGGATCTGGGTCGGCTCACGAACCAGCGGCCAGTGGTTGACCAGAATCACCGGGTGGTCGGGATCGCGCCCGGCCAGGCGCCGTTCGGTCTCCTCGATCCGGGCCCAGCACCATGCCTCACGGCTCTCGTACGGATCGGGGTGCAGGACCGCTTCGTCGGTGCAGACGATGCCGGTGCGGTAGGCGTAGGCGAGCGCTTGCTCCTTGGTCGGCGCGTTCTCGGGCAGGAACGAGTAGTCGTACAGGAGGAACAGCGGCGCTATCGTCACCGGGCCGCCCGGGCCGGTCCATACCGGATACGGATCCTCGGGCGTGATCACGCCAAGACGGCGGCACATCTCGACCAGCCGCCGGTACCGTTCAGCCCCGCGCCAGGGAACTGTCTCGCCCCCGTGGGTCCACAGCTCGTGGTTGCCGGGCACCCAGATCACCGTGGCGAAGCACTCGCTCAGCAGGCCCAGCGCCCACTCGATGTCGGCGAACAGCTCGCCGACGTCTCCCGCCACGATCAGCCAGTCACCCGCCGACCCGGGCCGCAGGCCCTCGACGATAGCCCGGTTCTCCGGATACCCCACGTGCAGGTCGCTGAGCGCGAGCAGCCGGGGCGGCACTGCCGGACGGGGAGACATTTAGCTGATCACGGCACGCGGGTATACCGCTGCCGGTTCGCGAGCGCTGACGGCGGGGATGTCCAGCAGGTTCAGCTCGTCACTGGTCAACTGGGAGGCCTGCCATGGTGGCGCTTTCGCGCCACAGGAGATCACGGGCGGTGTCGTCGCATGCGAGCTTGGCCGGGTCGGGGTAGGTGACCTGGCCTTTAACCAGGGAGAGGTAGAGGCGTCCGGCCGGCGGGGTGAGCGTGCCCAGCGTCGCCTCGGCGAGTACCTGGCCCGCGCGGTCGACCGGTCCCGGGTAGAAGGCCGGCTTGAACCGGCTGATCACGCGCAGCAGCGGGAACACGATGATGCGGGCGGCGGCCCGGGCGGACGGCGCCACTCCGCGGACGAGCTCGGTGCCGGGGGTCAGCCCCGGGTTGTAGGCGATGACGGTGATTTTGCGGTCCCGGACGTTGGCGAGGGCGGCGAGAGACCGTGCGGTGAGCAGGTTGCACAGTTTGGAGGCCGCGTAGGCGCGCGGGCCGCTGGCCTTTCCGGCCGGATGCGCCAGGGCTTGCGGGTCT
>DASWUW010000969.1:0-1863 GCA_036406335.1 Trebonia sp. | reverse complement strand
GCAGCGCGCGTCCCGGCATGGTCAGCCGGGCCCGCGGCCCGGTGACGGGCGGGCGCTGGCGGGTCAGCCCGGGCACCCGGCCCAGCACGATCTCGTCCTGGTCGCCTTCCAGGTAGTACTGCGGTGCCTGGCGGGCCGCGTGCTGGGTGACGTGGCGGTAGGCGTAGTTGTAGGCCTCGGCGACGGTGACACTGCCGTCGCCGTCCACGTCGGCGGCTCCGGTGGCCAGTCCGACGGCGAGGCCCTCGGTAAACACCGAGCGGGGCAGCTCGGGACGGATCGGCCGTCCCTCGGAGGAGTACTCGCGGGCCCGGGACCCGGACAGGACGGCGATCCCGCGCCCGGGCAGGACAAGGTCCTGGGCCAGGTTCAGCTCCCCCTGCTCCTCGGCGTAGCCGCCGACGAAGCAGCAGTCGAGGACCAGCAGCCGGTTCCCGGCGGCGCACCGGCTCAGCTCGCCGACGACCCAGCCGGCCGGGACGGCGCTGCCCTGCGGGTAGCGCAGCCAGGTGTCGGTCCCGGCGAAGTAGAGCTGGCCGCGGTCCTGGATGGCGTGGCAGGACAGGTAGAGCAGCACGGTCTCGTCCGGCGACCGCCCGCTGAGGAACCGGGCGACGGCCTGGCGGATCTCGGTCTCGGTGCCGTTGGCCACCGCGTCGACGGTGAACCCGCAGGCGCGCGGGTCGGACAGGGCCGCACCGAGGTCGGCGGCGCCGCCGCTGACCGGGGGGCGCAGCCAGGCGAGCTGCGGGTCGGCGTAAGCGGCGACCGAGACGATCAGCGCGCTGCGCCGGGCCGCCGGGCGGTCGGCGGGCAGGCCGATTTCCGGGCTGAACGCAGGCGTACCACCCGGCGCCATGCAGTCTTGCCTCTCGCGCGTCGCTCACGTATTCACGAAGTATCGCAAGACTTAACGTACCCGGACAACACCGCCGGGTCACAAAAGCAGCTGAGCCCCGGCCAGAGAGTGAACGACGGGGAAATTCCACCGGGAGACGTGGCCGCCTCCGGCGCCGCGGGCGATCTGGATGGGGCGCACGCCGACCGCTTCCGCGCCGGCGCAGTACGCCGGCTGGTCGTCGATGAAGACCGCGTCGGCCGCGGCCACGCCCAGTTCCTCCAGCGCGGTGACGTAGATGTCCGGGTCCGGCTTGGCCGAGCCGACCTCGCAGGACAGCACCACCGCGTCCATCAGCGGGACGATGCCCAGCTCGGTGAGCAGCGCCCGGGTGGTGTCGGCGCAGTTGGACACCAGGGCGGCGAGCACGCCGCGGGACCGGAGCCAGTGCAGGAACGGCACGGTGTCCTCGCACAGCCGGACGTAGGACAGGGCGAGCTCGGCGTCGCGGCGGGACAGGTCGGCCAGCAGGGCGGGCCCCGGGTCGAGGCCGAGCGCGGTGAGGGTCCGGGCGAACGAGGCGGCGACGGTCAGCTTGCCCCGGTCGCGGTCCTCCCGCGTCGTCTCCCACTCGGCGAGCCAGTCCTCCAGCCCGACCCCGAGCGGCTCGATGAGCTCCTCCGTCCGGGGCCGGAAGCGCGAGGTGAGGATGGTGTCGTAGACGTCGATGAGGCAGGCCTTGACCAGCGCGGTCACGGCTGCCTGAGCTTGGCCCGCAGCTGGCTGGTCTCCTCCGCGGTGAACCCGTGGCTGGTCAGCCAGGCGTCCAGGCCGCCGTAGCGGGAGTCGAGCTGCTCCAGGAACGCCTTCATGGTCTCCGCCCGGGGGGCGTGCGCCCGGATGGGCGTGCTGTTCACGCCGCGGGCGTACATCCTGGAGCGGCCGAGCCGCTCGATGATGGCCTCGAGCCGCTCGTTGGTCGCCATGTAGTCGTCCACGATGAGCCCGGACTCCACCCCGGCCAC
>DASWUW010000968.1:0-5552 GCA_036406335.1 Trebonia sp. | reverse complement strand
CGGTCGCGATGCTGCTCATTCACCGAGGCCCAGCCGACGGCGCACGACCCGGCGGGCCAGGTCCGCAGCGGGATCCGGCCGGCTCGAGTCCGTCCACCGTGGCCAGCGACACGGCGGCGTGCAGGATCGCGCTGCGGGTGCGCTCCCCGTCGGCGCGCGGGCGCCGCGGCGCGCGGGCGCTTCCCCCGGGACCTGAGATATCACGGCACCGGGATGAGAAGGGAAGAAAACATGGCGGGAAAGGCAGTCATCAGTCTCAGTACTGGCCTGGAGGATTCGGAGAAGGTGACCGTGGCGTTTCTCGTCGCGGTCGGCGCCGCCGAGTCGGGGCGGCCGACCCTGATGTTCCAGACCAAGGAGGCCGTCCGGCTCTCCCTGGACGGGGTGGCGGCAGGCGTTGCCTGCGACGGCTGCCCGCCGCTGCCGGACCTGCTGGCCCGGTACGAGAAGGCCGGCGGCCGGTACATGGTCTGCCCGGTCTCCTTCAACGCCAGGCGACTGGACAACGGCGGGCTGCTGCCCAGCGCCGAGCTGGCGGGCACCGTGCAGATGTGGGAGTGGATCGGAGACGAAGGCGCGACCACCTTCAGCTACTAAGGTCCGGGAATTCGGAGGAAGGTGACCAGGAGTAATCGTCTTCGTACTACTCTGTGACTTCAGCGGGGAACGGGGAGGGATGCACTGGTGTCTGATCCTGAATCGGCCGGCCGGCCACTCGGCGGGTGGAGCCGCCGGCGGGCGCTCGCGGGTGCCGGGGCCGCGCTCATCGGCGTAGCCGCCCCGGCCGTCGCGGCGCGGGCCGCGGGCCTGAGCCGCCTGCAGCTCGCCGGGCAGCGGGTCATCGCCTCCTATCCGGGTCTGACGCCGCCGGCCAGCCTGCTCGCCAGCATCAGCGACGGGCAGGTCGCCGGGGTCATCTTCTTCGGCGAGAACATCGCCAGCGCAACCCAGATGGCCCGGGTGACCGCACAGCTGCGGCGGGCGCAGGCCCGCAGCCCGGTCAAGGTGCCGCTGCTGCTGATGACCGACCAGGAAGGCGGACTGGTCCGGCGGCTGCCCGGCCAGCCGGCGCTGTCGGAAAAGCAGATCGGGCAGTCCGCGCACCCGGCAACCGCGGCCGCGGCGGCGGGCACCGGGGCCGGACGGAACCTGGCCGCCGCGGGCCTGAACGTCAATCTGGCGCCGGTACTGGACGTCTACTACAAGACGGGCAACTTCGACGACCAGTTCCAGCGCTCTTACAGCCACAACCCCGTCGTGGTCTCCGAATGCGGCCGGGCGTTCATCAGCGCCCAGCAGAAGGCCGGCGTGGCCGCCGCCGCCAAGCACTTCCCCGGGCTAGGCTCAGCGACGAGCAACCAGGACACCGACCGCGGGCCGGTGACCCTGACGGTCCCGCTGGCCACGCTGCGCGCCGCCGACGAGCTGCCCTACCGGGCCGCGGTCAGTGCGGGGGTCAAGCTGGTCATGGTGTCCTGGGCGCTCTACCCGGCACTGGACGCCAGGCGCCCGGCGGGCCTGTCGCCCGTCGTCATCCAGCAGGAGCTGCGCGGGCGGAACAAGTTCACCGGCGTCACCGTCACCGACGCCCTGGAGGCCGGAGCCCTGCACGCGTTCGGCACGACCGCCCAGCGCGCGGTCGCCGCGGCGAGCGCCGGCATGGACCTGATCCTGTGCTCCGCCCGCGACGCCAGCCAGGGCGCGACCGCCACCGCCGCGCTGGCCAGCGCCCTGGCCCGCGGGCAACTCAACCCGGCCGCGTTCACCGCCGCGGTCAACCGGGTCACCGCCCTGCGCGCGGGCCTGCGCTAGCAGGGTCTTACTCCGGGGCGCCGCCCAGGTCCTCGGCCAGGCCCGCGCCGCGGTCTTCTACCGGGGCGCCGATGTCCCAGGACGATCCCTCGACGGCGGGCAGGCCGCCGATGATCGGGACGACCGAGCCGTCGTCGCCGACCGCCTGGCCGGTTTCCGTCAGGTACCCGGGCTCTTCTCCGAGCTCGGGGGTGCCCGGGTCTTCGCGGTCGGTCATATTGGCCATCTCCTTCGACGAGCACGGGCACGGTCCGGCCGGCAAGTGTGAGCCGACGGCCTCACGATAGTCCTCCGGCGGCCCGAACGGTTCCGGGGAGTTCCCGGGACCGTTCGGGCGGGAGTGCTTTAGTCCATCGCGTTGTCGGTGATGGCGCTGCCTACGGCGATCGCCCCGGTCAGCGGCAGGCTGCGGGAGGAGTCGCCGACCAGGATCTGGTAGGAGCCGGCCGCCGCGATCCAGCTGCCCGCCGTGGTGTCCCAGGATGCCAGGTCGTGCGCGGTGACGGTGAACGTCACCGTGGCCGCCGCCCCGGGGCTGAGCGTGACCCGCTGGAATCCCTTGAGCTGGTGCGGCGGCTCGCCCGCCGCGGCCGGGTCTCCCACGTACAGCTGGGCCACGTCCGTGCCGGCCCGGCTCCCGGTGTTGGTGACGGTCGCGGTGACCGTCGCCTGGTTGCCGGACAGCGCCCCGACGTGCAGGTTGCTGTAGGCGAAGGACGTGTACGACAGCCCGAACCCGAACGGGAACAGCGGCGTGGTGTTCGTCGCGTCGTACCACCGGTACCCGATGTCCAGCCCCTCGGAGTACTGCACCTGGTTGTTGGTCCCCGGCCACTGGGCCGGGGTGCTCGCGGGTACCGCGGACAGCGCGGTGGGGAACGTAACGGGCAGGTGGCCGGACGGGTTGACGTCGCCGAACAGCAGCGCGGCGATCGCCTGGCCCCAGTCCTGGCCGTCGTAGAAGCCCTCGAACACCCCGGCCACCTGGTTCAGCCAGGGCATCAGGATCGCCGAGTTGTCGTTGAGGACCACGATCGTGTTCGGGTTGGCCGCGGCGACCGCGGAGATCAGCGCGTCCTGGTTGCCGGGCAGGTTGAGCGAGGTGTTGTCGGCCTCCTCGTGCCCGTAGTTGTCGCTGGCGAAGACGATCGCCACGCTGGCCGACTGGGCCGCCGCCACCGCGGAGGCCTGGTTGCTGCCGTCGTTGTAGGTGACCGTGTCGCTGGTGCCGGCCAGCCGCTGCTGGATGCTGTAAACCGGGGTGTAGGTGCCCGGGCTGGTGACCGTGCCGCTGCCGCCGCCGATGGTCTGCACCCCGGCGCCCGCGTCCACCCCGATGACCGCGACGGACTTGCCGCCGCCGGGGTTCAGCGGCAGGATGCCGTTGTTCTTGAGCAGGACCGTGCCCTCCTCGGCGCCGCGCAGCGCCACCTGGGCGTGGGCGTAGCTGGTGACGACCGCGTCCTTGGAGCCGCTGGGCGCCTGGTCGAACATCCCGAACTTGAACATCTGGGTCAGCACCCGGGACACCATGGTGTCAAAGGTGGCCTGGCTGACCTGCCCGCCCGCGATCGCGGTGAGCAGGCTGGGGCCGAAGAAGCCGCCGAAGGGCATCTCGATCGTCTCCCCCGCGTTGGCGGAGTCGGCGGTGGAGTGGATGGCGCCCCAGTCCGAGGTGACAAACCCGGTAAAGCCGGCCTGCTGGTAGAGCGGGGTGTTCAGGATCGCCGGGTTCTGGCAGGACGGCAGGTTGTTGACGTTGCTGTAGGCGCACATGACACCCGCCGCGGCGCCCTTCTCGATCGCCGTCTGGAAGGCGGGCAGGTAGATCTCCTGCAGGACCCGCGGGCTGACGATGATCGTGCCGGCCGGCTGCTCGATGTTGTACGCGGCGGCGTGCTTGAGCACCGCCATCACGCCCTGGCTCTGGATGCCCGTGACGTCAGCCGTGGCCAGCTCGCCGGACAGGTAGGGGTCCTCGCCGAACGTCTCGTAGGACCGGCCCCAGCGGGGGTCGCGGACCATGTTGATCGTCGGGCCGAGGGCCACGTTCACGCCCTTGCCCGCGAACTCGGCGCCGATCGCCGAGCCGTAGGCCTGCTCGTAGCCCGGGTCGAAGGTGGCCGCGGAGGCCTCGCCGTCCGGCATCTGGGTTACCCCGCCGAGCCCGTCGCCGACCCCGGACGGGCCGTCCTCCAGGTTGACGTTGGGGATGCACAGCGACGGCTGGCCGAGGATCTGGCCGATGTAGTCCGGGCTGGCCGTGCCGAAGAGCACGTCGTCCTTCTGCGTCTGGGTCATCGCGCCCATCAGCTGCGCGACCCGGGTGGAGACGGCGGTGCCGGGCTCGTTGATCCACGGGCAGCTGCCCGGCGCGGGCACCGGCGGCGGGGCGGGGACGGAGGTGACCACTCCCCCGGTCGTGTAGACCGAGAACGACCACAGCGAGTAGCCGTAGGCGGTGGCCCGGGCGGTGCCGTACATCCGGATGTAGCGGCCGGTGCCGGTCACGTTCAGGGTCTGGGTACCGCCGGCGCCGGTGGTGGTCGAGTAGATGGACGTCCAGTTGGTGCCGTCGTTCGAGAGCTGGATCTGGAACGCCGTCGCGTAGGCGTTCTCCCAGTTGAGGACGACCTGGCAGACCGGCAGGCTTCCGCTCAGGTCGACCTCCAGCCACTGCGGGTCGGTGTAGGCGCTGGCCCACCGGGTGACCGTGCTGCCGTCGGTGGCGTAGCGGGGCGTGTAGCCGGGGTCGTTGTCCTGGACGGAGGACGCGGTGGTGGGGTGGTCGACCGCGGCGTCGCTGGTGCCGCAGCTGCCGCCGGCGCCGCCGCCTCCGGTGCCGCTGCCCCCGGTGTAGACGCCGAATTCCCACAGGCTGTAGCCGTACCCGGTGGCCCGGGCGGTCCCGTACAGCCGCACGTAACGGCCGGTGCCGCTGACGGCCAGGTTCTGCACGCCGCCGGTCCCGGTGGTGGTGGAGTAGACGGGCGTCCACGTGGTGCCGTCAGTGGACACCTGGATCTGGAACGCCGTCGCGTAGGCGTTCTCCCAGTTCAGGGTGACCCCGCAGACCGGCTGGGCCGAGCCGAGGTCGACCTGGAGCCACTGCGGGTCGGAGGACGCGCTGGACCAGCGGGTCCCGGTGTTCCCGTCCACGGCGGCGGCCGCCGGGGTGCCCGGGTTCTCGGTCGAGGACGCGGTGGCCGGCCGGTTCAGCGCCGCGTTGGTCGTGCTGCAGGAGGTGCCGCCGCCCGGGCCCGCGGTGCCGTAGACCTGAAACTCCCACAGACTGTAGCCGTACCCGGTGGCCCGGGCGGTCCCGTACAACCGGACGTAGCGGCCGGTGCCGGTGACGTTGAGCGTCTGGGTCCCGCCGGTGCCGGCGGTGGTGGAGTAGACCGAGGTCCAGTTGGCCCCGTCGGGCGAGACCTGGATCTGGAACGCGGTCGCGTAGGCGGTCTCCCACTGCAGCACCACCTGGCTGACCGTCGCGGTCGCTCCGAGGTCGACCTGGAGCCACTGCGGGTCGGAGAACGCGCTGGACCAGCGGGTGCCGGTGTTCCCGTCGGTGGCGGCCGAAGCGGGGGTGCCCGCGTTCTCGGTCGAGGACGCGGTCGTCGGCTGCCCCTGGGAGAGCAGGGTGGCGGCGGCCTGGGCCCGGCCGGTCGCCGCCGCGGTCAGCATGGCCACCAGGGCCAGCACCGCCAGCAGGGCGCCGATGGCGCGCCGGCGGTAGG
>DASWUW010000967.1:0-12742 GCA_036406335.1 Trebonia sp. | reverse complement strand
GAGCCAGGCGGCATGCAGACCGACTGGGCCGGGTCCTCCATGGAGGTAGCACCGGTCAGCGAGCCCTACCAGCCCACCGTCGGCGCGATGACCGCGGTGCACGGCGACCTGGGCCGCGACGCGCTCGGCGACCCGGCCAAGGTGGCGCAGGTCGTTCTGGCCGACGCGGCCTGGCATGACCTCACCGTGTCCACCGACCGGGATGACGCGACGGCGGCCCAGCGGGACCCGCTGGGCACGGCCGGGCCGCTCGGCCCGGCCCGGGTCTCAGCCGGCTCCGCCAGCCAGCAGGAGGAGCACCGTCGTGTCAGCCGAAGCTAACCAGGACGAGCAGTACCAGCGGGCGCTAGAGACCGCCAGGCGGCTGCTCGGCCAGCCGCTCAACCTTCCGCTCGGCGGCGGGGAGCCACCCGCGGGCGAGGACTTCCGGCGGCTCGCCACCATGGCCACCTTTGGCGAGTCGTGGTCCCGTGCGGGGCTCGACGACCGCACCCGGGCGCTGATCTCGGTGGCCATCGCCGCCACGCTCGGTACTCATGAGCCGCTCAAAGGCCAGCTGCGCATTGCGCTGCACTGCGGAGTGACCAGGGAGGAGATCGTCGAGCTGTTCATCCACCTAGCGGCCTATGCCGGAGCCGCCAGGGCCTTTGACAGCTATCAGGACGTCTTGGCCGTATTCGCCGAGGCGGGACAGTCCCGGGCCGGATAACGCGGCTCCTGGCAGCGCGGGCCGGGCAGAATCGCAGGCCGCCCTCACCAGCGGGCGAAGGTCGCGGTGGCCAGTACGGTTCCGTCACCGGAGAGCAGGCGGGCACCGCGCAGGGCCCCGGCGTTGTCCGGATCGGGAGTACCCCCGCGCCGCGGGTCGTACACCGACGCGTGCCGCCAGGCCTACTCGAAGGCGTGCTGCGCGACGTCCTCGGCGGTAGCCGGGTCGCTGGTGACGGCCAGCGCCACGCCGAAGACGATCCGCTGGAACCGGCGCACGAACGCGACCGCCAGGTTGGCGCCACCCGCGCCCAGGCCGGCCAGCAGCACGTCGTCGGCCAGCCGTTCTCCGGATGCTCCCACAGTTCCCATCTTGCGGGACCCTACCTACGCGAAGGTCGGCGGAGCAGGAACCGGATGACCCGTTCGCGGTTAACCATGACGCCCCCCAGGGCGTTTACGCGGTGTCACGCGGTCACCGCGCCGCTCGCGGTCACCGGGGGCCACGCGCTCACGCACGCCCCCGCGCCGGCACCCGTTTCCCGCTGAAATTCCTCATCGTGCTCGTCTCCCGTCTAGCGCGGCCACCCGGCTCGTCGCGCTGCGCCGGATGGCTGTCGGTAAAACTACGGGGAGACGGCCGGTTCGGGATTGGCTGTCCCGGGGTAACGACGTGTGATCCAGGTCATGCCCGGGTCTGGCCCGCGGGCTCCCGAGCCCGTCGTAGGCGGCCATGACGACTTCCAGCCCCCGGCTGTCCTCGGCGGGTTCGCGCATCTGGTTGGGCACGTACGCTACCACCGCGCGCGCGCCGGGATCGATCATGACGAGCGCGCCGCCCCAGCCGCCCCAGCCGAAGCTGCCGCCGAACAGCCCGTAGCCCAGGCCCCAGCGGACGGGCATGCCCAAGATGCGGTCCGGGCCCTGGAACTGCTCCTCCCGGGCCCGGTCACATCCCGCCTGCGACAGCAGCCGCAGGCCGCGCACGGCCCCGCCGCAGGCCAGCACCGACTGCACGAGGGCGACCGAGCGGGCATTGCCGTACCCGCTCGCCGCGGGGATCTGGGCCCGCCGCCAGGCGACGCTGTTGCCGTCCCGGACCCGGAGCGGGGTAACGGCTGAGACCGGTGCGGTGCTGGCGGCCGCGCCGGCCGCGTAGTCCTCATCCTGGCCCGGCGGCGGCACCGAGAGCGCCACCCGGCCGTCGTCTTCGGCCGGCAGCCCGATGTGAAAGTCCGCCTCCAGCGGCCCGGCTACCTCCTGGGCGAAGAAATCGCCTGCGCTCTGCCCGGTGATCCGGCGGATGACCTCGCCGATCAGGAACCCCTGGGTGACCGAGTGGTACCCGGCCTCGGTGCCTGGCTCCCACTGCGGAGGCTGGGCCGCCAGCCGGGCCGTGGCGGCGGTCCAGTCGTAGAGCTCCCCGACCGGTCCCTCCCAGTCGGGCAGGCCCGCAGTATGCGAGAGCACCTGCCTGACCAGCACTCTTTCCTTGCCCGCGGCGGCGAACGCGGGCCAGTAGCGGCTAACCGGCGCCTCCACGTCGAGCTCGCCCCGGTCGGCCAGAATCAGCGCGCACAGCGCCGTCATCGTCTTGGTGACCGAGTAGACCCCGGCGATCGTGTCCCGCTGCCACGGGACGGCGCGGCGCGCGTCGGCGAACCCGCCCCAGACGTCCACGACCGGCTCGCCGTCCACGAAGACGGCGGCCGAGCCGCCCGCGTCTCCGTCGTCCAGCAGTCCGGCCAGCACCTCCGGCACCGCGGTGAACAGCTCGTCGTACGAACCCTCGATATCGGCCACGGGTAGTATTCAGCGCGCATTGCCCGCTGGAAAGCAACCGGATTTCCCGGCCTTCAGCTCGCGGCGAAGCGGCTGCGGCCGGTGAAGAACTCCACGATCTCCGGCTTGGCCGTAGCGGGCGAGCCCGCCTGGTACGGGGGGTGCGGGTCGTACTCGATCCCGAGCTGGATACGCTGGGCGGCCTCGTCGCCCGCGATCCGGCCCGCGAGAGCCAGAGCCATGTCGATGCCGGCCGACACGCCCGCGCCGGTGACGTACTTGCCGTCGAAGACGTACCGTTCCCGCTTCGGGGTGGCGCCGTAGCGGCGCAGTTCCTCCAGCGCGAGCCAGTAGGTGGTGGCCGCCCGGCCCTGGAGCAGGCCCGCCGCCCCCAGGACGAGGGCGCCGGTGCACACCGACGTCGTCCAGGTACTGGTCGCGTCCGCCGTGAGCAGCCAGTCCCGGAGCGGGCCGGGGGTCATCTGGTCGCTCTGGCCGGGGCCGCCGGGGACGACGATGACGTCGGGCCGGGGGACGTCCGGGTAACTGGCCGGCGCCTGGAGGGTGAGGGTGCCGGTGTCGTCGGTGACACCGCCCGCCCGCTGCGCGGCGAAAATCACCTCAGCCCCGGGCAGGTGGCTCAGCACCTGGTGCGGGCCGACCGCGTCGAGGGCGGTGAACCGGTCAAACAGCGCGATGACGATCTGCATGATGCTCCTTCGGGAGAGGTCGGAAACGGCGGCGGTACTCGGCCGGGCTGACGCCGAGCGCCTCGGTGAACGCGCGGCGCATGGCCTCGGCAGTGCGGTAACCGCAGGCGCGGGCGGTCTGCTCGACGCCCGCGGCGGTGTCTTCCAGCTGGCGGCGGGCGGCCTCCAGGCGCACCCGCTCCACGTAGCGGCCGGGCGGCATCCCGACCTCGGCCGCGAACGCGCGGGCGAAGTGCCGGGGCGACAGGCTGGCCTTGCGCGCGAGAACCTCGACGCTGAGGTCGTCCGCCGGGTGCTCGGCGATCCACTGCTGCACGTCGCGCAGCGTTCCCCGCTGGGCGACCTGGGCCGACAGCTGCGCGCTGAACTGAGCCTGGCCGCCGGGGCGGCGCAGGAACATGACCAGGTGGCGGGCGACGGTCAGGGCCGCGTCCCGGCCGAGGTCGTCTTCGACCAGGGCCAGGGCCAGGTCGATGCCGGCGGTGACCCCGGCCGAGGTCGCGACCCGCCCGTCAACGATGAAGATCGGGTCCGGGTCGACCTCGACCGCCGGGTACCGGCGCTGCAGGTCTTCGCAGTAGAACCAGTGGGTGGTCACCCGCCGCCCGTCGAGCAGGCCGGCCTCGGCCAGCAGGAACGCGCCGGTGCAGACGGAGGCGACGCGCGGCGCCGCCCGGGCGTGGTCGCGCACCCAGCTCACCAGCTCGGGCAGCGGGCGGCGGGCGCCCTGGCCGCCCGGGACGATCAGCAGCCCGGGCGGGGCCGGCTCCCCCGCCGCGGGAACGAGAGCGCGCAGGTCGCTGTCCGGGGTGAGCACCAGGCCGCTGGAGGTACGAACCGGGCCGCCGCCGAGGCTGGCCGTACGGACCTGGTAGGCCCGGTCCCCCTGCTGGTCCCGGGCGCCGTGGAACACCTCGAGGGGGCCGGTGACGTCGAGGGACTGCACCCCGTCGAACAAGACGATCAGTACCGTTCGCACGGTCTCAGTCTGCGGGGCCCGACCCGGTGGCAGCAATGACGAAAATCCCGCTAATCCTGCCATCAGGGGCCGCGGGCCGCGCTGCGGCGGTTTGCCCCTCGCGACCTAGCCGCGGGACTGGAAGAAGCGGAGCAGGTTGCCCGCCGGGTCGCGGAACGCGCAGTCCCGGACCCCGTAGTGCTGGTCCATCGGCTCCTGGAGTACCTCGGCCCCGGACGCGCGGATCGCCTCGAACGTCGCGTCGCAGTCGTCGGTGGCGAAGTTGACCCCGCTGAGCAGGCCCTTGGCCAGCAGCAGGGCCACCGCCTCGCGGTCGGCGGGCGACGCGTCCGGGTTGTCGTTCGGCCGGAACAGGCCGATCTCCATTCCGGGCTGCGACGGCGGGCTCACGGTAACCCAGCGCATGCCCTCGAAGGACACGTCGTTGACCACCCGGAGACCGAGGACGTCGCGGTAGAAGGCGAGCGCCTTTTCCTGGTCGTCGACGGTCAGGAAGCACTGCGAGAGCTTGAGGTCCATGCGAGCCAACCTACGCCGCGGCCGCCGGGCCGCGCTTCTTCAATCCTGACCGGCATCCTCCGGCACGGGCCGGTGCCGGGCGGGCCGGGTCCGGACCCGCGCGACGCAGGTAGCGATCGCCGCCTCGGCCTCGTGGGGGCGCGCCTTGTACGCGCTGGGCGGCTCGCCGACGATCTCGGTGAACCGCGCGCTGAACGACCCGAGCGACGTACAGCCGACCGCCAGGCACACGTCGGTGACCGACTGGTCGCCGCGCCGCAGCAGCGCCTTGGCCCGCTCGATCCGCCGGGTCATCAGGTACCCGTAGGGCGTCTCGCCGAAGGCCTCGCGGAACTGGCGGGCGAAGTGCCCGGTTGACATCAGCGCGACGCGGGCCAGCGCGGGCACGTCGAGCGGGCGGGCGTACTCCCGGTCCATCATGTCCCGCGCCCGCAGCAGGTGCCGCAGCTCGACCACGTCCATCCGCCGATTATCCCACGCCGGCCGGGAACCGTCCCCGGGCACGGCGGATCAGCCGGCCAGCCGGGCGATCGCGGCGTACTGGCAGACCGCGGCGGCGGCGACGTAGACGTGGAATACCTCGTGATAGCCGAACACCGACGGGTACGGGTCGGGCCGGCGCAGGTGATAGGAGACCGCCCCGATGATGTAGAGCACGCCGCCGGCCAGCAGCAGAAGGCCAGCCGCGGGGTCGGCCCGCAGCCATACCCAGGGCACGCCCAGGCTGGCCGCGCAGCCGAGCCCGATAAACAGCGCGCCGCTCACGGCCTCGGGCGCACCCGGCCAGGCGACCCGCAGGGCCGCCACGGCCAGGGTCAGCCCCCACATGACGATCAGGCAGGCCAGCCCGAGACCGGACGGCGCGGCGAGCAAGAACGCGGGCGTCGCCGTCCCGGCGATCAGGAAGAAGATCATCGCCTGGTCCAGCAGCCGCAGCCGCCGCCGCCAGGCGTCGGTCCAGGAACCACGGTGGTACACCGCGCTCGTCCCGAACAGCCCGCTGAGGCTGACCGAGTAGACCGTAACGGCGACGACCGCCCGGGCACCGTCCGCGCGGGTCACCAGCAGCACGCCCCCGGCGATGGAGACCCCGAAACAGAGCAGGTGCAGCCAGCCGCGCAGCACGGGCTTGGCGTAGTAGACGCCGCGCCGGGCGTCGTACAGCTGGCCCGGGACCGGGGAACCTGAGTCCATCGCGGCGCTCCTTCAGCGAGTACACCTGCCGACGACGGGAGTTGTTACCCGCTGGTTACATCAGTACCCGACAACCGGCACATCCGTCCAGACGACCGCGCGGCCAACCCGGTCAGCGGCCGGCGACGGCCTCGTGCAGCTGCCGGAACGCCGCGGTCAGGCGGGGCAGGCCCCACGAGGCGTTGAGGCCGCTGGGGTTGGGCAGGATCCACAGCCGAGCGGACCCGAACCGGTCGTCCTGAGGACCGATGGCCGCCTTGGGGCGGGCGAAGGCGGTGCGGTAGGCGGTGACGCCGGCGATGGCGACGAACCGGGGGCGCCGGGCTTCGACCAGGGCCAGCAGCCGGGCCCCGCCCTCGGTCAGCTCGGCCGGGGTCAGCTCGGCGGCCTGGGCGGTGGCGCGCGGCGCGAGGTTGCTGATACCGAGACCGTAGCGGGTCAGCTCGGCCTGCTCGGACGCCCGGAGCTGGCGCGGGGTAAACCCGGAGGCGTGCAGCGCGGGCCAGAACCGGTTGCCCGGCCGGGCGAAGTGCCAGCCGGTCGCGGCCGAGTAGAGGCCCGGGTTGATCCCGGTGAACAGGACCCGGAACGGCTCGCCCGCGGCGGGCAGCACGTCCGGGACGGTACCGTCCCTGGCCGCTTCGAGGTCGGCGCGGGTGGGCCGGACGGGCACCGCCACGCGATCGTTCGGGATCATTAGAGGGAGTGTTACCGCTGCTGGAGGTGGTCGCGCCAGGAGTGGCGGGGCTGGTAGCCGATGACCTGCCGGGCCCGGCCGGTGGACAGCAGCGAGCCGAACTCGGCGATCTCGCTGGTGAGCGGGATGGCGGGAAAGACCTCGGCCAGCAGCTCGCGCGACGGGCGGTTCATCACGGTGTCGGCGGCGGCGATGATGACGTTCTGGCTGCCGGCCACGTCGGCCTCCAGGGCGAGGCGGCAGGCTTCGGCCACGTCGCGGACGTCGACGTAGCCCCAGGCGTTCCACTTGCGGGCGTGCGGGTCCGGCCAGAACGACGGGAACCGCTCGTACTCGCCCGGGTTCATGATGTTGGAGATGCGCAAGCCCACGAACGGGATCCCCGACCAGCGGCTGATGTGCTCGGCGACGGTCTCGCTGGCCACCTTGGACAGGGCGTACGTCGTCGTCGGGAACGGGAAGTGGTCCTCGTCCACCGGGGCGTAGCTGAGCGTGCCCGCTGTCCCGGGGAACTGCTCGGGGCCGCCGCCGAACGGGAGGCCGAGCGTGGTCTCGCTCGACGCCCACACCACCCGGCGCAGACCGAGCGCGGCGGCCGCGTGGAAGACGTTGAAGTTCATCGAGGCGTTGGCGTTGAATGTGACCGCTGGCGTCGCCAGGCCGGGGGCCGGGATGTTGGCCAGGTGAACGACTGCGTCGGTGCCGCGCAGCACCTCGGTCGCCTGGCCGTAGTCGGTCAGGTCGGCCTGGAGCACGCCCTGGGCCCGGGCGTCGCCGACCGCGACATCGGTCGCGACCACGTCGTAGCCGTGCTCGCGCAGGTGCGCGGCCGCGGCCTGTCCCGCCTTGCCGGCCGCGCCGGTCACACAGATCCGCTGCGGGTTCGTTGTCATGCCGCTGAGCCTAGTCCGCCTGGCATCCGCGGTCAGCGGGCCGTGTGGCCGGCGGGCACCCGCTCGGCTTCCCGGACCGGGCCGGGCGGGGTACCGTCCCCAAACGGACGGCCGCCGAGCTCTTCCCGGTGATGCCGGGTCAGCCAGCCCGACAGGTCGGGGCCGTCGGGGACGATGCCGGACGGGTTGAGGTTCTGGTGGACCAGGTAGTAGTGCTGCTTGGTCTGGACAAAGTCGATCGTGTCGCCGAAGCCGGGAGTCTGGAACAGGTCGCGGGCGTACCCCCACAGGGCGCCGAACTCGCTCAGCTTGTTCCGGTTGCACTTGAAGTGGCCGTGGTAGACGGCGTCGAACCGGGCCAGGGTCGGCCAGAGCCGCACGTCCGCCTCGGTGATCGTGTCGCCGACCAGGTAACGGCGGGTGGCGAGCCGCTCGTCGAGCCAGTCGAGCCGGGCGAACAAGGCGGCGTAGGCCTCGTCGTAGGCCTGCTGGCTGGCGGCGAACCCGCAGCGGTAGACGCCGTTGTTGACCTCCTGGTAGACCGGCTCGGCGACCTCCTCGATCTCGTCCCGCAGGCCGTCCGGGTACAGGTCGGGAGCGCCCGCGCGGTGGTAGGCGGTCCACTCGTCTTCCAGGTCGCGGGTGATCTGGCGGAATTCGGAGGTGACCACGGCGCCGCTGGGGATGTCTACGATCGCCGGGACGGTAACGCCCCGGTCGTACCCGGGGACCGCCTTCTCGTACGCCTCGCGGAGCCAGTGAATGCCGAGCACCGGGTCCTTCTCCCCCGGGTCCAGGTCGAACTGCCAGGACCGCCAGTCGTGCGTCGGACCGCAGACGCCCATGGACAGCGCGTCCTCCAGGCCGAGCAGGCGCCGGACGATGACGGCCCGGTTGGCCCAGGGGCAGCCGCGGGCCACCGCGAGCCGGTACCGGCCCGCCTCGACGGGCCAGCCGTCCCGCCCGTCCGCCGTGATGCGTCCGTCCAGGTAGGTGGTGTCGCGCCGGAATTCGCCAGCTTTGCTCATAGACCGAACCTAGGCGGTCGCCGGCGGGCGGGCACGGCCGGGGGCGGTGTTACGGCCGCCTCCGGGCCGCACCGCCTCAGGTCAGCGCCGTGACCTCGTCCGCCAGGACCATCTCCGCTTCGTGCTCGAGCAGGACGGCGCGGATCCGGTCGGTCAGGCCGGTGCCGTCCAGCGCGGCGCGGACGGCGGTGAAGGTGGCCCGGTCGGCAAACGTGACCGGGAACAGCATGCCCGCCAGCCGGGGGGCGCGCCGCTCGCCGCGGGCGCCGCGGGCGTTCAGCGCGGGCAGGGCCTCGGTGAAGTAACGGTCCCGGTAGCCCGCGAGGATCGACTCCTGGCCGACGACCCAGATGCCGTCGGCGTGCGCACGGGCCAGCCGCTGCGGGGTACGGACGTCCAGCGCCGCCGTCCAGGCCGCCTCCTTTGCCGCCGGGTCGGGCCGGGCCGCCGCGCAGGTGGCGCGGAGCGGTTCCCCGCCCACCGGGTCGGCGGCGGTCAGCGAGTCGAAGTCCCCGGGGCGGTCCAGGCCCCGCACGGCCAGGGCCCGGACCAGCGCGGCGCGCAGCGTCAGGTCGGCCGCCAGGTGCGCGGCGGCCAGCGTTTCCTCCGGCCGCCGGACGTCCCCGGCGGCCGCGGCCTCCTCGCCGTCCAGCAGGGCCCGCACGACGGCGAGCTGGCGGTCCGCTTCCGCGCTCACGGCGAAGCCCGTCAGCAGGGCGCGGCGCAGCGGGTCGGGGGCATCCGGCCTCCGGGCGGCGCACAGCGCGGCGCCGGCGATCATGGTGCGGACGCCCGCGCGGGCGGAGCGCGGAACGTAGCGCTCGGCGCAGGTCAGGGCGCGGTTGAGCAGCTCCTCGGCGGCCGACGGCGCCAGCGGGCTCGCGACCCCCCGGGCCAGGTCGTACAGGCGGCGGGCAACCAGGCTGGCGTACTGGACCGCGGAGACCGGGCCGTCCAGCATCATGTACCAGGCCGCGTTCCAGCCCGCGGCCTCAGTCAGCGGGTCGCCCACGTCAAAGGCGACCTGCGCGAGCGCGGCCAGCGACCGGTCGTCGATGGTGACCTGGGCTAGCGCCCAGTCTCCGGCGTTGACGATGACCGCCGCGGGCAGCGGCTGGCTGGCCAGGTCGGGCAGTTTCGTCTCGGCTCCGGTCAGCTCGACCAGGCTGACCTGGCGCAGGCTGAGGCGGCCGTCGTCCCCGGTGTCGTACAGGGCGACGCCGATCCGCTGGGGGCGCGGCGGGTCCTGGGTGACGGTGAGCGCGGCGATCGCGCCGTCCGGGTCCGCGGCCACGGTCGCCGCCAGGCGCGGAATGCCCGCGGTGCGCAGCCACGCCCCGGCCCAGTCCGACAGGTCCCGGCCGGACGCGCGCGACCAGCAGCCGACCAGGTCGTCCAGGCACGCCGAGCCGGCCGCCGCGAAACGGGTCAGGTACTCGCTCAGGCCCGCGGTGACCGCGTCCGCCCCGATCAGCGCGGCCAGCTGCCGGACGACGGCGGTGCCCTTGTCGTAGGTGATCGCGTTCGGCCGGTCCACCGCCTGCGCCATCGTGGCGACCGGCGAGGACACCGGCTGCGTAGTCGGCAGCTCGTCGGCCTGCAGCGCGCGGGCCTTCCCGTCCAGGGCGAAGGACGCCCAGCCGGCGTCCGTCCAGTAGCTCAGGTAGGTCGCGAGTGACTCCTCCAGCCAGAGGTCGTCCCACCAGCGCATGCCGACCAGGCAGCCGAACCACAGGTGGGCCACCTCGTGAGCCGAGATCATGGCCGCGAAGTCGTCCTCGGGGTCGGCCAGCCGGGCCAGCAGGTCCTCGCTGACCAGCATCAGGCCGGGAACCGAGGCGGCCCGGAACGGCACGTCGGGCAGCGCGACGATGTCGTACTTGCGGTACGCGCACGGCACGCCGAGCTCGCGGGTGTAACGGCGCAGCGCCCCGGCGGCGATCCCGGCGTACCGCTCGAGGTACCCGGTGGTCACCGCGGCCAGGCCCGCCCGGCGGTAGCTGGTCAGCACCGTGCCCGCCGCCCCGGCCGGCTCCGGCACGGCGGCGGCCCGCAGCGGGCCCGCGCAGAACGTGAGTTCCAGCGGCTTCATCCGCAGCGGCGCGAACGACCAGGTGCCGTCCTCCCCCGGCGCCGGCCGCTGCGCGACCTCGCCGTTGGCGACGCACGTCCAGCCGGCCGGCGCGCGCAGCGACAGCGACAGCGGCGCCGGCAAGTCGAGCTGGTCAAAGCAGCAGAACAGGGCCGGCGCTCCGGTCGGGTAGGCGAACGCGGTCACGTACTCGCCGCCGGACGGCTCGGTAAACCGGGTCAGCGCCCGCTCGGGTACCTCGCAGTCGACGGTAAGCACGTTCTGCGCGGCCAGCGGCGCCAGCGGCAGCCGGCCGTCGGCGGCCGGGCCGAGCGGCACGCCGTTGAGCACCGCGGCGCCCTCATCGAGGGGAGCCGCCAGGCCGGCGGTCAGGTCCGCGAACGACGCCGCCCCCGGGCGGGCGCAGCGGAACCTGATCACCGTACGGGAGCGGACCGGGGTGACCGTGAGATCCAGCGAGACCTGGTAACCGTCCACCGTAATCAGGGCGGCGCGGTCGCTGGCTTCTGATTGCGTTAGTGCCGCCATGCCCCGAGCGTAACGTCGGGCTACCTTCCGGCGGCCCGGGTCACGACTTCTTCCTCGGTCAGCGGGCTGGACGGGTGGTAGCTCAGGCACATCGGGGTGCGAACCGGCCGCAAGCCGCTGCCCTCGGCGGCGAGGTAGAACTCGCCCGCCGAGAGCAGGCCGATGTGCGGCACGTCGCTGCCCCGGGCCCGGGCGATCTCCCGGGCCGCCTCGATCTGGACCGGGGCGGACAGCAGGCCGAAGAACTGGGTCAGGGCGTTGCCGGGGATGGAGTTGTGCAGTGCTTTGGGCGACTGGGTGGCGAAGAGCAGGCCGAGGCCGTACTTGCGGGCCTGCGAGGCCAGCCGCCGGGTCGACTCGCTGCAGGCGGTACTGCCGACAGCGGGCACCAGTTCCTGCGCTTCGTCCATCACCAGCAGGCCGGCCAGCGGCCTGCCGGCCGCCGGGTTGCGCTTGATCCAGGAGAACAGCGCCATCTGGAGCTGGTTGACGAAGCCCTGCCACTGGTCCAGGCCCACCATGCCCGCCTTGCTGATTACGCTCACCCGGGCGCGCTTGCCCGGCGGCGGAGTCAGCAGCAAGCCCGGGTCGACCGCTTCGCCCGCACCGCCGAAGAGCGGGTCGGTCGCCCGGGCGGCGCGCAGCCGGTCGGCCAGGTCGGCGGCGATCTCTACCGCCTTGGACTGCTCGGAGACGTAGACGGGCAGGTTGGCCAGCAGCTCGACGAACGCGCCGAGGTCGTGGCCGGCCCCGCGGGCGAAGTAGCGCATCGCCTCGGTCAGCACGGCTTTCTCCAGGCTGGCGCGCTGGCTCGGCCGCTGGGCGCCGACCCGGGGCGCGAGCGCGGCCACCGCGGCGTCCACCGCCGCATGGAACTCGTCGATCTCGTCAAGGACGGCCCCGAAGTCCGGCAGCGGCCGGAAGCTCAGCGGACGGCCCGCCGCCCGGCGCGGGGTCCAGACGACGACGTCGGTCTCGTCCAGGTACTGCCGGGCCCGGCCGGCGTCGCCGCTCAGCCAGGAGCCCGGGGGGGCCGGCCACTCGTCACCCAGCCGGGCCAGGTCGTTGTTCGGGTCGAGCACGATCGAAGAGACGCCCTGGAGCGCGCACTCCTCGATCACCCGGCGCAGCAGGACCGTCTTGCCGGAGCCCGAGCCGGCGAAGACCGCCAGGTGGCGGCGGAGCGAGGCGAGGTCGAGCGTGGCACCGGGGCTTCCTTCGGCCGGAACGCCGATACGGATCGCCGCCGGCTCCGGTCCGGTCTCCGCGGCGGGCGCGGACTCGGCCGGCGGCGCGGACTCGGCCGGCGCGGACTCAGCCGACGGCGTGGTCAGGTCCCGCAGCGCGGCGGTCAGCAGCCGGGTGGCGTGCGCGGGCTGGCGGACAGCCAGCCAGGCGTTGAAGGCCGGCTGGTGACCGGCGGTCAGCACCTCCAGCGCGGCGAAGGTCACCAGGTCCTGGGGCAGCACGGTGAGCACGGCACCGCCCTTGGCCGCTAGACCGGCCGTTTCCCGTTCGGTTACCTTACCGGTTGGCCATGCGGAGTTACGCAGCACGAACAGGTGACGGTCGGTGCGGCCCGCGTCCAGGCCAGAGGCCTCGGTCGCCTTGC
>DASWUW010000966.1:0-2422 GCA_036406335.1 Trebonia sp. | reverse complement strand
CAGCCAGTAGATCGAGATGTTCGTGAGCATCCGGTCACGCTCGACCGCTTCCTCGGGAACGCCGTTCGAGCCCGTCCACTCGCTGAACTTCTCTACGATCCAGGCCAGTAGCCCGACCGGGGAATCGTTGAGTGCGTAGGTAAGCGTCTGCGGCCGCGTCGACATCAGCTTCATGTAACCGGACAGCTCGGCGTCGAACAGAGCCAGCTTGCCCAGCCTGGCCTGGTCCGTCTCGCTCAGGTCGGCCAGCTCCGCCGGGTCGCCCGACGGGAAGGTCATCAGCATGTTGACGTGCACCCCGATGACGTGCTCCGGGTCGGCCCGGCCGACCTCAAGGGAGATCACCGCTCCGGCGTCGCCGCCCTGGGTGCCATAGGACTCGTAGCCGAGCTCGCGCATCAGCTCGGCCCACGCCGCGGCGACCCGCGGAACGTTCCACCCGGTCTCGGGCAGCGGCTGGGAGAACCCAAAGCCCGGGATCGACGGGATGACCAGGTGGAACGCGTCGGCCGGGTCACCGCCGTACGCGCGCGGGTCGCTGAGCGGGCCGATGACGTCAAGGAACTCGGCCACCGAGCCGGGCCAGCCGTGGGTGAGCAGCAGCGGGGTGGCGTCCGCCTCCGGTGACCGCACGTGCAGGAAGTGAATGGTGGCGCCGTCGATCGTGGTCGTGTACTGCGGGATCTGGTTGAGCTCCGCCTCGGCTGTCCGCCAGTCGTACTCGTCGCGCCAGTACTCGGCGAGGTCACGCAGGTATCCGCGGGGCACCCCGCGCTTCCAGCCCACGCCAGGCAGCTCGGCCGGCCACCGGGTGGCGGTGATCCGCCGGTGCAGGTCGCCGATATCGGCTTGCGGGATGTCTATTTTGAAGGGTTGCACGTTACTTAGCCCTCTCCGGGTCCGCCGACTGGTCGTGATCTCGGCTGCTCTGGACCGCCTGGTGCGGCCGCAGTGGCCAGTGTCCAGAGTGCGGGTCCGGCGGCCGCACCCGCCTCTTCCCGGTTGCCGCGTCCAGCCGGGGAAGAAAAACTCCTGGACAGCCTCTATGTCCTTGACAACCAGAATCGTCGGTGGCAGGGTATGCGGCGTGCTAGACGTCGCAGTGATCGAGGATGCCGCAGCCGCGGGAGCCTCGCTCGATCCGGTCCGGTCCCTGATGCTGGCGAAGCTGGCCGAGCCGCACACCGCGACCACGCTCGCGGCGCGGCTCGGGCTGGCCCGGCAGAAGGTCAACTACCACGTCAAGACCCTTGAGCAGCACGGTCTGGTGGAGCTGGTGGAGGAGCGCCGCAAGGGCAACATGACCGAGCGGGTCGTCCAGGCTTCCGCCGCGGCCTACGTGATCTCGCCGGCCGCGCTCGCCGCGGTCGCACCCGATCCGGCCCGGTCGCCCGACCGGCTGTCCGCCCGCTGGCTGCTCGCGCTCGCCGCGCGGCTCGTCCGCGAGACGGGCGCCCTTATCAACGGGGCGGCGCGGGCTAGCAAACCGCTCGCCACGTTCGGGCTCGATGCCGAGGTGCGGTTCGCGAAGCCTGCCGACCGCGCCGCGTTCGCGGGTGAGCTCACCGACGCGATCGCCAGAATCGCCAGCAAATATCACACCGAAACTGGTCGGCCGCACCGCCTTATCGTCGCGTTGCACCCGAGCATCACCGAAGACGCCGACCCGCCAGCAGAGGAGCAGCAGCAGTCATGACGCATCCGTTCGAGGTACGCAACGAGTTCACCGTCGACGCCACGCCGGACGAAGTGTGGGCGGCGATCACGGCGGGGCCGGCAGTCGACTCCTGGCTCATGGGGCGCAGCGAAATCGACAGCGCCAGCAAGATCGCCACGTTCACCATGTTCGGCCAGACGTCCAGCGCCCGCATCACCGCCTGGGAGCCCGGCCGCCACTACGCGACGCAGGAAGACAAGAACCCGGACGGCACGTTCACGGCCTTCGAGTGGCTCATCGAGTCGCGTGACGGCGGCGGCACGGTGGTGCGCGTCGTGCACAGCGGTTCCCTCGGCGAGGACTGGGAGGCCGAGTACAACGGCCTGTCGGTTGGCGACCGCGCCTACATGAAGAAGCTCGCCGTCTACCTGGAGCACTTCGCACCGCGCACCGCCAACAGCGGCCTGTTCCTGCCCGGGCCGGTCACCAAGGACTCGTGGGCGGCCATGACGGCGGCGGTCGGCGTCAGCCCGGACGCGGCGGACGGCCAGCCGGCCCGGCTCAGCGTGCCCGGCATCGAGCCGGTCGACGGCACCGTAGAGTTCGCCGGCTCGCCGAGCTTCGTCGGCCTGCGCACCGGCGACACGATGTATATGCTGATCCACGGCTACAACGACATGGTCTTCGCGACCGCGCACTACTTCGACGACCGCGACCCGTCGGCCGAGACCGAGGCCTGGCAGAACTGGCTCGGCGCCCTTTAGT